>NZ_JABMCW010000180.1:0-11269 GCF_013179705.1 Pseudomonas sp. CM25
AGCAAGAAGGTTGATATGGCAAGCCGGCGGGCTGATGCCACGTGACAGTGCGCTACGGGTGAGCATGTTGAACATCTACGGCTACGCAGCCACCGATCTGTTGTGCCTCAAGGCCCCCGCCAGCGGCTTGATCGTGCTCTATATTCCCGGCAACAGCTCGCCGCTGCTGGAGTTCGCCAGCGAAGACCTGCTGAAGGACTGGGTAGGCCAACAATGCAAAAACCCTGACAGACGCGCAGCGCTGAAGCAGCATTTCAGGCTGGCGGACGCCCCCCAGGGCCTCGACTTCAGCGGCCTGGATACAGCCCTTGAGGGTTTGGCCGCGTACCCTGCCCGGCATCCGTTACCGCCTGAACATGGCTTTTTCAACGACGACGGCAAGTGGTCACCGCGCACGTACGTGAATTACCGTCAGGAAAAATACTCGCCCGACATTGATGGTGACCTGTTTCAGGCAATGGCAGACCACCAGCGCCAACGCAGTTACGACGACGCAGCCTTTCTGATCACCACCGACAGCCAGGTCAGCAAAGCCCGCTGGGGCGGTTACCTGTCCAGCACCCTCAGCCTGTTGGCTCCGTTGTGCCTGGTAGTACCCGGGCTGGCGCCATTGCTGGCTATCGGCGGCATCGCACAACTGGGCCTGGGACTGGACCAGGCCATCAATGGCAAATCGCTGCACGAAAAGCAGGATGGCGTCGGCAACATCACCTGGGGCCTGTTCAATGCCCTGCCGTTGGCTATCGCAGGCGCCACCAAGGCCCAGACCCTGTTCGAGTTCAAACTCGATGGCTTCGTGCCGCCCACCCGGCTGAACGAGCAGATCGGTTACCCGGCAAGCCCGGTCTCAGCCCCGCGCTTGCCAGCCCCGGAAGGCGTGCCCTATTTCCATATCACTGAGCCGATCCCGCCACTGCCCGATTGCGATCAGGCCATCGCCGACGCTGTCATCCGCGTGCCCCAATACGACAGCAATGTCGACCACCTCGATGCCTGCATCGACGGCTACACACAGCGCATGGTCTACGACCTTCAACGTGATGTGTTCATTCGCGAAGGGGATCTGAACGAGATCGAGCCCACCGGTTACGTTGCCCAGGCTGGCCGCCGCGACCTGGTCGCTGCGCCCGCCAGTCGCGTGCCCGGCAATGGCATGCGCAGCCAGAGCCTGCGTGCCCTGGGCGTAGAGCTCAGGTTCCCGGTAGATATCCCGGTGCAGGCCAGCAACAGCTACCCGATTCCGAAGACCATTTCGTGCCTGTGGGTAGGCGACCGCACCATCAGCCCCAAGCTCCTGGCCAACCTGGGCAATAACGCTGCCCGGCTGAAGGACAGCGAGTACGAGTTGCGCCTGTACCTTGGCAAATCCGCCCCTCAGGCCTATGCCGAAAACCTTGAACTGCTGGCCGAACATGCGCCCGGCCTGCAAGTACTGCCACTAGAGGAGCAAGCGTTCTTCAGGGCCTTTCGCCAAAGCCGCTACTACGCACAGTACGACGCGGCCCTGGATGGCAACGGTGGTATCGCCACCAACTACGCCTCGGCATCCGATGTGCTGCGCTACCCGATGCTGCACCATGAAGGCGGCCTGTACATGGACGTCGACGACACCTTGCTTGGCACTGGCGAATACCCGCAGGTCACCGACGGGCAAACCGCCGGCAGCCCTGGCGAAGCTATCGACCAGGTAACGCTGGCCACCACCCCGGATGGCCTGCTGCTGGCGCCGCCCATGTCCAATGAAAAGCTGGGCATGAACTGCCTGTACAATACCAGCCTGATAGGCAGCCACCCGGGCAATCCGTTGCTGGAGGCCATATCCGAAGAAATCCACGCCCGCTACCAGACCAACCAGGACTTCTACGACAGCAAGCCGAGCCTGGCCGATGACCCAGCCAACTTCTACCGCTATGCCAACCGCCTCAGTCGCCTTACCGGCCCAGCCATGCTCACCGACGTCGTCGACCGTCACCTGCCAGGGCTGCGTACCCTGCGCCAGCTGATCAACCTTTACGCCATACCCCGGATCAATGCCTACCGGTTCGTCGACCTGGCCCAAAGCCAAAAGGCCATGCGCACACTGCTGCCACTCAACCGCTTCGCGAGGGTTGGCGGCAATCATTCCTGGAGCCACTCATGAGCCGGCAGCAGACCCGGCCTGGTCGGGGGTAAATACGCGAACAGACCGGGGCAGAGCCGTCAGGACGAGGCGTTTTCGCTGCGATGCAATTTACTCATCAGCTCCGCCTCGGCCTGGGTCAGGCCGCAGCTTTCGGTGAGCTCGGCGACGCTGGCGCCCATGCCCACCAGCTTGGCCGCCTGGCTGAAGGTGACGTTGCTGGGGTCGCGCTGCTCCAGTTGCTGGATCTTGTCGGGCAGCGGGGTAACCACTGCGCTCAACGCGTGCAGCGCCTCGCCCATGCGCACGGTACCGTTCTGGTAGTCGTCCAGGCGCTTGGCCAGGTCCTTGATGCGCTGGTCACGCAGGGCATCGCCCTCGGCCTGCTGCGCGGCCAGCTCGCGCTGGCGCTTGCTGTAGTTGAGGAAAAACCACAGGCTCAGCGCCCAGACCAGCGCCAGGAAGATGACAGCAACCTGTAGGATCAACTCAGATATTCTCCAGCTCGGACCACTCTTCCTCGGTCATCATCTTGTCCAGCTCGACCAGGATCAGCAGTTCGCCATTCTTGTTGCACACGCCCTGGATGAACTTGGCCGACTCTTCGTTACCCACGTTAGGCGCGGTCTCGATCTCGGACTGGCGCAGGTACACCACCTCGGCCACGCTGTCGACCAGGATGCCGACCACCTGCTTGTCGGCCTCGATGATGACGATACGGGTGTTGTCGGTAACTTCGGTGGGCATCAGGCCGAAGCGCTGGCGGGTATCGATCACCGTCACCACGTTGCCGCGCAGGTTGATGATGCCCAGCACATAGCTAGGCGCGCCCGGCACCGGAGCGATTTCGGTGTAGCGCAGCACTTCCTGCACCTGCATCACGTTGATGCCGTAGGACTCGTTGTCCAGACGGAAGGTAACCCACTGCAGAATCGGATCTTCGGAACCTTGTGCGGACGACTTTTTCATTCCCCTACCCTCAAAATCCGCCATTGGCGGTGTGTTCGCTGTCATTGCTGTTTGGCATGCATCTGCTTGACCGCGCCGCTGGCGATCAGCTCGGCCAGTGCGGCGACGTCGAGCAGGGCACACATGTGTTCAATCACCGTGCCGGCCAGCCATGGCCGCTGGCCGCGCTGGCTGCGCCACTTGATCTCGGACGGGTCCAGGCGCAGCGAACGGCTGACCTGGTGCACGGCCAGCCCCCATTCGTAGCCCTGCACGGAAATCACGTATTGCAGGCCCTGGCGAAAGTCATCGCGATAGCGGTCAGGCATCACCCAACGGGCCGTGTCCAGCACCTTCAGGTTGCCGGCCTGGCAGGTCAGGATGCCGAGGAACCAGTCGGGCTGGCCGAACAGCGGCGTCAGCTCCTGGCCCGCCAGGTTGTAGATCGAGCCCAGGCACACCAGAGGCACCGCCAGGGTCAGACCGGCAACGTCGAACAGCAGGCATTCGAACGGCTCGGCCGCCCACGCCGGGCGACCGTCTTCACTGGGTGGCGGCACAGGCAGGTCGGGGGCCGGCAAATGCACATCGACCAACGGTACCGCGGGCTGCGGGGCTTGCTCTTCGACCAGCACCGGTATGGCGGCCTCGGCCACCACCTGCTGCTCGACCACGGTCACCACTGGCGGCTCAACCGGTATCACGCTGGGCAACACCGCCAGCCGGGGCTCGGCGAAAGGTCGCAGCGCAGGGCTGATGTCGGCTTCGGCTGGCGCTTGCCTTGCCGGCTGGCGGGCATCACGCGCCTGCTCCTCGCGCACCGCTGCGGCGAATTCTTGCGCCGCTGCCGGTAGCTCGATCAGGTCGTCAGCTTCGGTGGCCTCCTGCAGCAACCCGTCAAGGTACGATTGCAAGGCCACCTGTGGCCGGGTGCTGGTGTGCCGAGTCTGGGTCATCAAGCCACCTGCGCTGCAGTCTTGTAAGTGAGCAGGTGCTTTAGCAGCGCCCGATAGGCAATCAGGCCGCGGCTCTTGCCGTCGAACTGCGAGGGCGTGACACCCTTGCGGCTGGCATCGCGCAGCCGCGTGTCGACCGGGATGTAGCCCTGCCACACCTGCTGGCCGTAGGTATCGCGCAACAGCTTGAGCGTGCCCAGCGAGGCCTGGGTACGGCGGTCGAACAGGGTGGGCACGATCTGGTAAGGCAGTGCCTGCTTGCGCGAGCGGTTGACCATGGCCAGCGTACCGACCATGCGCTCAAGCCCCTTGACCGCCAGAAACTCGGTTTGCACCGGGATCACCAGCTGCTGGCTGGCCGCCAGCGCGTTCACCATCAGCACGCCGAGCAATGGCGGGCTGTCGATCAGGGCGTAGTCGAAATCCTGCCACAGCTGCGCCAGACTCTTGGCGATCACCAGCCCCAGGCCATTCTGCCCCGGCGACTGGCGCTCCAGCACCGCCAGCGCGGTGCTCGACGGCAACAACGAAATGCGCTCGTCGCTGGTGGGCAGCAGCAGTTGCCCAGGCAAGCCTTCGGGCACCCCGCCCTTGTGCAGGAACAGGTCGTAGCAGCTGTGCTCCAGGGCATCCGGGTTGTGCCCGAAATAGCTGGTCATCGAGCCGTGCGGGTCGAGGTCGACGACGACCACGCGCTTGCCGGCCTCGGCCAGCAGGCCGGCCAGGGCAATGGTAGTGGTGGTCTTGCCGACGCCACCTTTTTGATTGGCTACTGCCCAGACTCTCATCAAGCAAACTCTATCTATTGATTTGGCAGGGACACTGCCTTGCTCAAAATTTGAAAGCTCGCGCAATCAATGTGGGAGCGGGTTTATCGAAGCGTCGAACCGCCGCGAACACCGGCAAAGCCGGTGCCTTATACCGAGTCGCGATCTTCGCGGGTGAACCCGCTCCCACAGGGATCGCCGTCAATGTCATGAACTCGTTAACAGTGACAGAGATTTGACGACTTATTGCCCCGCCACCGTTGCTGGCGTTGCCGGTGCACTTTGTGTGCCAGCCCGGCGCAATGCAGCGTCCGGTGTAGCGTTGGCACTGCCCGAGCCGGTCAGGCTGCGGCGCACTTCGAGGTTGCGCGAAATCACCAGCACCACCCGCCGGTTGCGCGCACGGCCGTCGGCGGTGTCGTTGCCGGCCACCGGCTGATACTCGCCATAGCCCACCGAGGCCATGCGCGCCGGGTTGACCCCTTCCATGGCCAGCAGGCGCACGATGCTCGCCGCCCGCGCCGACGACAGCTCCCAGTTGGTCGGGTACTGCGCCGTGCGAATCGGCAGGTTGTCGGTAAAGCCCTCGACGTGCACCGGGTTGGCGAACGGCTTGAGAATGTTGGCCACCTTCTCGATGATGGCAAAGGCCTTGTCGCTGGGCATGGCATCGCCACTGCCGAACAGCAGCGACGAATTGAGCTCGATCTCGATCCACAGCTCGTTGCCACGCACGGTCATCTGGTTGCTGTTGATCAGGTCGCCAAAGGCATCGCGCACGTCATCGCTGATGGTTTTCAGCGGGTCGACATTGGTCGCACCCAAGGCAGCCTCGGTCTGCTCGCTCTCTTTGACCAACGGCTCGGCCGGGCGCACGCTCAACGGCTGCTCATCACCGATAGGGATCGGCTTCATGCTGCGTTCCGGGTCGTTGAACACCCCGAGCAAGGCCTGGGAAATGACCTTGTACTTGCCCTCGTTGATCGAGGAAATCGAGTACATCACCACAAAAAAAGCGAACAGCAAGGTAATGAAGTCGGCGTACGACACCAGCCAGCGTTCGTGGTTTTCGTGTTCCTCGGTATGGCGACGGCGACGCATGGGTTACTCCATGAAGCCTTGCAGCTTCAGCTCGATCGAGCGCGGGTTTTCACCCTCGGCAATCGACAGCAGGCCTTCGAGCAGCATCTCGCGGTAGCGCGACTGGCGCATGACGAGGGCCTTCAGCTTGCTGGCGATCGGCAGCAGTATCAGGTTGGCGCTGGCCACCCCGTAGATGGTGGCGACGAAGGCCACGGCAATACCATTGCCCAGTTGCGCCGGGTCGGCCAGGTTGCCCATCACGTGGATCAGGCCCATCACCGCACCAATGATGCCGATGGTCGGCGCGTAGCCGCCCATGCTCTCGAATACCTTGGCAGCCTGGATGTCACGGCTTTCCTGGGTCAGGAAATCGACTTCGAGAATGCTGCGGATGGCTTCCGGTTCGGCGCCGTCCACCAACAACTGCAGGCCCTTGCGTGCATAAGGGTCAGGCTCGCTGTCGGCCACCCCCTCCAGGCCCAGCAGGCCTTCCTTGCGTGCGGTCAGGCTCCAGTTCACCACGCGGTCGATCCCGCCCGCCAGGTCGACCCGTGGCGGGAACAGGATCCAGCGCAGGATCTGCAAGGCACGCTTGAACGACGACAGCGGCGACTGCAGCAGCGCCGCCGCCAGGGTACCGCCCAGCACGATCAGCGCCGCCGGGCCGTTAACAAGGGCACCGGCATGGCCGCCTTCGAGAAAGTTGCCACCGACAATGGCGACAAAGGCGAGGATCAGGCCGATCAGGCTGAGGACGTCCATCAGACGCACGCCTCCACCAGGTGCTTGCCGATTTCGTCCAGGCTGTACACGGCGTCAGCCAGGTTGGCCTTGACGATGGCCATGGGCATGCCATAGATCACGCAGCTGGCTTCATCCTGGGCCCACACCGTGCTGCCGCCCTGTTTCAGCAGGCGCGCACCTTCGCGGCCATCGGCGCCCATGCCGGTGAGCACCACCGACAGCACCTTGTCGCCATACGACTTGGCCGCCGAGCCGAAGGTAATGTCCACGCACGGCTTGTAGTTCAGGCGCTCGTCGCCGGGCAGGATCTTCACCGTGCCACGGCCGTCGATCATCATCTGCTTGCCCCCCGGGGCCAGCAGCGCCAGGCCGGGGCGCAGCATGTCGCCGTCCTCGGCTTCCTTGACACTGATGCGGCACAGTTTGTCGAGGCGTTCGGCAAAGGCTTTGGTGAACGCGGCCGGCATGTGCTGGATGAGCACGATCGGTGCCGGGAAGCTGGCCGGCAGCTGGGTCAGCACCCGCTGCAGGGCAACCGGGCCACCGGTGGAGGTGCCGATGGCGACCAGCTTGTAGGGCTTGCGCTTGGCGGCTGGCGAATGCGTAGGCGCAGCAGCTGGTGCACGGGCAGGCACGGGGGTACGCGCCGGTGCAGGGCTGGTGAAACCGCTGGCAGGTGCAGGGCTGCTGGAAGGCGCCGGTGCAGGTGCGGCCACCGGCACGTGGCTGGCGTAGCTGCCAAAACGGCGGTTGCTGCGGGAAATGGTGTGCACCTTCTCGCACAGCATCTGCTTGACCTTGTCGGGGTTGCGCGAGATGTCCTCGAAGTTCTTCGGCAGGTAATCCACCGCACCGGCATCCAGCGCATCGAGGGTAACCCGGGCGCCTTCATGGGTCAGCGAGGAGAACATCAGCACCGGCGTCGGGCAGCGCTGCATGATGTGCCGCACCGCGGTGATGCCGTCCATCATGGGCATTTCGTAGTCCATGGTGATGACATCGGGTTTCAGCGCCAGCGCCTGGTCGATTGCTTCCTTGCCGTTGGTCGCGGTACCCACTACCTGGATCGTCGGATCCGACGAGAGGATTTCCGAGACGCGGCGGCGGAAGAAACCGGAATCATCCACCACCAGGACCTTGACTGCCATAAACACTCCATTAGGCGGCGCAACCCGCCAGGGTGCGCCACCGAAATCAAATACGCCGCGCGGCGTAACGCTTGAGCATGCTCGGGACGTCGAGAATCAACGCAATGCGCCCGTCACCGGTAATGGTGGCCCCGGACATCCCCGGGGTCCCCTGCAGCATCTTGCCCAGCGGCTTGATTACCACTTCTTCCTGGCCAACCAGTTGATCGACGACAAAACCGATGCGCTGGGTGCCCACCGACAGGATCACCACATGGCCCTCGCGCTGCTCTTCGTGCACCTGGCCCTGCACCAGCCAGCGCTTGAGGTAGAACAGCGGCAGTGCCTTGTCGCGCACGATCACCACTTCCTGGCCGTCGACCACGTTGGTGCGCGACAGGTCGAGGTGGAAGATTTCGTTGACGTTGACCAGCGGGAAGGCGAACGCCTGGTTGCCCAGCATCACCATCAGGGTCGGCATGATCGCCAAGGTCAGCGGCACCTTGATGACGATCTTCGAGCCCTGACCCTTGGCCGAGTAGATGTTGATCGAGCCGTTGAGCTGGGAAATCTTGGTCTTCACCACGTCCATGCCCACGCCACGCCCCGACACGTCGGAAATCTCGGTCTTGGTCGAGAAGCCCGGGGCGAAGATCAGGTTGTAGCAGTCCGACTCGCTCAGGCGCTCGGCGGCGTCCTTGTCCATCAGGCCCTTTTCAACGGCCTTGGCGCGCAGGATGTTCGGGTCCATGCCCTTGCCGTCGTCCGAGATCGACAGCAGGATGTGGTCGCCTTCCTGTTCGGCCGACAGCACCACGCGGCCCGTGCGCGCCTTGCCGGAGGCATCACGCTCATCGGGCATCTCGATGCCATGGTCGACGGCGTTGCGCACCAGGTGCACCAACGGGTCGGCCAGGGCCTCGACCAGGTTCTTGTCGAGGTCGGTCTCTTCGCCGACAAGCTCCAGGTTGATTTCTTTTTTCAGCTGGCGAGCCAGGTCGCGGACCAGGCGCGGGAAGCGGCCGAAGACTTTCTTGATCGGCTGCATGCGGGTTTTCATCACCGCGGTCTGCAGGTCGGCGGTAACCACGTCGAGGTTGGACACGGCCTTGGACATGGCCTCGTCACCGCTGTTCAGGCCCAGGCGCACCAGGCGGTTACGCACCAGCACCAGTTCGCCGACCATGTTCATGATCTCGTCCAGGCGCGCGGTGTCCACCCGCACGGTGGTTTCCGCTTCGCTGACCGCGTGCTTGTCGGCGGCCGGGGCCGGCGCGCGAGGGGCAGCAGCAGGTTTGCTGGCAGGCGCAGGCGCCGCAGCTGGCGGCTGCGCCCTGGCCGCAGCCGGTGCTTCGACCGCAGCAACGTCGCCGCCGAACTTGCCCTTGCCGTGCAACTGGTCGAGCAGGGCTTCGAATTCGTGTTCGCTGATTTCGTCGCTGGCGGCGCTGGCCGTAGCGGTCTGTTCAGCGGCGGCAGGCGACGGCGCCTTGGCACCCGGCAACGCATCGACCTGGAACGTACCCTTGCCATGCAACTGGTCGAGCAGCGATTCGAACTCGGCGTCGCTGATCTCGTCGCTGACCGCTTCAGCGCTGACGGCAGCCGGCGGCGCCACAACCTCGGCGCTGAACTGGCCTTTGCCGTGCAACTGGTCGAGCAACGACTCGAACTCGGCGTCGGTGATTTCGTCGCCGGCCGCACTGACGGGCTCACCCTGCATCTGCTCGTCGGCAGCAGCTTGTGCCTTGACCGCATCGAGCGAATCGAGCAGCTGCTCGAACTCGCTGTCGGTGATGTCCTGGTGCGCGTCATCGGCCGCAGCAGCCAGCGGCGCCTCGGCGGCGGGCTGGGGTGCAGCAACGGCTGCCGCAGGCGCTTCGGCGCTGCCAGGTTCGGCCAGGCGCGACAATGCCGCCAGCAGCTCAGGGGTGGCCGGAGTCACTTCGGCGCGCTCGCGCACCTGGCCAAACATGCTGTTGACCGTATCCAGTGCTTCAAGCACTACGTCCATCAGTTCCGCGTCGACCCGGCGCTCACCTTTGCGCAGCACGTCGAACACGTTCTCGGCGATATGGCAGCACTCCACCAGCTCGTTCAACTGAAGGAAGCCGGCGCCCCCTTTTACAGTGTGGAAACCGCGAAAGATCGCATTGAGCAGGTCGGCATCGTCGGGCCGGCTTTCCAGCTCGACCAGTTGCTCGGACAGTTGCTCAAGAATTTCGCCGGCTTCTACCAGGAAATCCTGGAGGATTTCTTCATCGGCGCCGAAGCTCATCAAACGTGCTCCTTAAAAACCCAGGCTGGACAGCAAATCATCGACATCGTCCTGACCGGACACAACGTCTTCACGCTTATCGGCATGAATCTGCGGACCTTCACCCCGAGTCGGATGTTTTTCTCGATCTTTTTCTGCACGCAATTGATCGTGGTCATGCTGAATGCCCGCAAACCGGTCGACCTGGCTGGCCATCAGCACCAGCTTGAGCAGGTTGCTTTCCACTTCGGTCACCAACGTGGTGACACGCTTGATCACCTGACCGGTCAGGTCCTGGTAGTCCTGCGCCAGCAGAATGTCGTTGAGGTGGCCAGCTACCTTGCGGTTGCCTTCAGCGCTGTGCGTCAGGAAACTGTCGACGCGCTTGACCAGGTCACGGAACTCTGGCGCAGCCACTTCGCGGCGCATGAAGCGCTGCCAGTCGGTGCTCAGCGCCTTGGCCTCGCTGGCCAGGTCGTTGAGCACCGGAGTGCTTTCCTCGACCAGGTCCATGGTGCGGTTGGCCGCGCCCTCGGTGAGCTTGACCACATACGATAGGCGCTCGGTGGCGTCGGTAATCTGCGACACCTCCTCGGCTTGCGGCATGGTCGGGTCGATCTGAAAACTGACGATGGCACTGTGCAGCTCGCGGGTCAGCTTGCCGACTTCCTGATACAGGCCGCGGTCGCGGGTCTGGTTCAGCTCGTGAATCAGCTGCACCGCCTCGCCAAAACGGCCTCGCTCCAGGCTTTCGACCAGCTCCTGGGCATGCTTCTTGAGGGTCGATTCGAACTCGCCCAACGACGTTTGTGATGATTCCATGGCGCGCCCCCTGGCGTGACTCAGCCGTTGACGCGTTCGAAGATCTTCTCGATCTTTTCTTTGAGCACCTGAGCGGTGAACGGCTTGACCACGTAACCATTGACGCCGGCCTGGGCCGCTTCGATGATCTGGTCGCGCTTGGCTTCGGCGGTCACCATCAGTACCGGCATGGTTTTCAGCTTCTCGCTGGCACGCACCTTACGCAGCAGGTCGATGCCGGACATGCCAGGCATGTTCCAGTCGGTCACCAGAAAGTCGTAGTCACCGTTCTCCAGCATCGGCAGCGCCGTGGTGCCGTCGTCCGCTTCGTGCGTGTTGGTGAAACCCAGGTCGCGCATCAGGTTCTTGATGATCCGCCGCATCGTCGAAAAGTCGTCAACGATGAGGATTTTCATATCTTTGTTCAAGTAGACCTCCAAGCAGTCTCGAACGCGCTCGGCTGCGAG
>NZ_JABMCW010000181.1:0-11205 GCF_013179705.1 Pseudomonas sp. CM25
ACGACGTGAAGATCAGCACCGCCACACCAATGCTGGCAGTAATCGCCAGGTCCTGGATGACCGGGATGTCGATCAGCATCAGCACGGCAAAGCCCACGGCATCGGCCAGCAGCGCGGTTACCCCGGCCAGGAACAGGCGGCGAAAGGTGTAGCGCGCTGCGACCTGGCGGTGGGTGCCGCGGCCGATGTCCTGAAGAATGCCATTCATCTTCTGCGCCGCATGGGACACACCGATGGCAAAGATCAGGAACGGCACCAGGATCGAATACGGGTCGATGGCATAGCCCAGCCAGGCGACGATGCCCAGCTGCCACACCACCGCAGTCAGCGAGCACAGCACCACCAGCAAGGTGCTGCGCAGGCAGCGGGTATAGCAGTAGATGATCAGCAGGCTGGTGAGCACCGCCAGGGCGAAGAACGCCATCACCTCGATCAAGCCGTCGATCAGGTCGCCCATCAGCTTGGCAAAGCCGATGACATGGATACGATACTGGCCGCTGGCCTCGTAACGGGCGCGCAACTGCTCGAGCTTCTGCGCGAAGGCGTGGTAGTCCAGCCCCTTGCCAGTGGCCGAGTCCTGGTCGAGCAGCGGCACGATCAGCATGCTCGACCTGAAGTCACGCGCGACCAGGCTGCCGACAATGTTGGCGCGTTCGATGTTCTGGCGCAGTTGCTCGATGTCTGCCCTCGCACCCTGGTAACTGTCGGGCATGACCGGGCCACCCTGGAAGCCTTCTTCGGTGACTTCGGTCCAGCGCACGGCGGGGCTCCACAGCGACTTGACCCAGGCGCGGTCCACGCCCTGGCTGAGAAACAGCTCGTCGTTGATGTGGCGCAGGGTCTGCAGGTAGCCCGGATCGAAAATATCGCCTTGGGTGTTCTCCACCACCACCCGCACCGCGTTGCCCAGGCCGCGCAACGAGGCGCGGTTTTCCAGGTAGTTGTGGATATACGGGTGGCTCTGCGGCAGCATCTTGTCGAAACCGGGCCGCAGCTCCAGACGGGTCAGGGCCATGAAGCCCAGCACCAGGGTAGCCAGCAGCATGCACAGCAGGAACGCCAGGCGGTGATTGAACACCAGGCGCTCCAGGCCGTTGCCCGAACGCGGGTCGAAGTCAGCGAGGTTGCGAATTACCGGCAGGGTATCTTGGCGGGTAGCGGCCATCAGGGTCTTCTCTTGTTATGGGTGCGACGGGGGATTACCGGCCTGGTTGCGTACGCCCCGCTCGCCCACCAGCACCAGGCCGTTGCCTGCATCGGTGGTGAGCGCGGTCACCGGGCTGCGGGCGCTTTGCGGCACCGGGCTGAAACTGGCGCCGTCATCCTGGCTAAGCAATAGCTCGCCGGCCTGGCTGGCCAGCCACAGCTGCCCGTCACGGTCGATGCCGGCAGCGGTAAGGCTGCTGTTCACGCCGGTGGAGACCGGCTGCCATTGCCGGCCGCCATCCGTGCTGCGATAGGCGTGACCACGCAGGCCGTAGACCAGCAATACGCCGCGCTTGCCGACAGCGCCGAACAGCGTGCCGGCGTAGGGTGTGGCAATGCGGCTGAAGCGCTTGCCGTCCCATTTCAGCAGCAAGCCCTGTTCGCCAGTGATGTACAGGTCGTCACCCACCGCCGCCAGGCTGGTCAGGTGCAGACCTTGCGGGTTGTCGCTGTGGTCCAGCCACGGCTGCCAGTGCGCGCCACCGTCAGTGGTGCGCAATAGCAGGTTGAACACGCCCACCGCGTAACCATTGCGGGCATCGCTGAACCACACGTCGAGCAAGGCATTGTCGGCACTCGCAGCCGGCAGCTGTTCGGCCAGCGCGCGGCCGTCCAGCTGCCGCTGCCAGTGCCCACCACCATCGCGGCTGTGCAGCACCACACCCTCGTGGCCGACCGCCCACCCCAGTTCGGGCGTGGCGAAACTCACGGCGTTGAGGTCAGCGCTGACCGGCACCTCGGCCTGTTGCCAGTGAGCGCCGTGGTCATCGGAGTACAGGATGTGCCCGCGCGGGCCCACCGCGACCAGGCGCTGCCCGGCCAGGGTCACATCGCGCAAGGCGCTGCTGGCGACCAGCGCGCTGGGCATGGCGGGCACATCCAGCACGTCGGCAAAGGGCGCCGCCATGGCTGCGCCGTGCAGCGCAGCCATGGCCAGCATCAGTGCGCTGCAGCGTTTGAAGACAGACATTGGCCACCTCTGCTCCATGGTTCAGCGAATGCCATTGCCGGCCAGCGACTCGGGCGACCATTGGGTCTTCGACAGCGGGTCGATGTAGCGGATGCCGCCATAGGCGCCGACCACGCCATTGAGGTTATAGGTGCCACCGATCAGGTCATGGATCATGAACGGGGTGGCATCCGGGGTCTGCTTGTCGTAGCTCTGCGTGAGGAAGGCGAACGACCCGCGGTACAACTGGCCACGGGCGTCGTACTGGTCCGAAGCCAAAGCGATCCAGCTGTCTTCGTCGAGGTAGAAGCGGCGCTTGTGGTAGATGTGCCGTGCGCCGTCCTTCAGCTTGCCCTCCACAACCCACACGCGGTGCTTCTCCCAGCGTACGAACTGCGGCGCCAGATGGTTGGGCGTGGTCAGTTGCCTGACGTCGGTGTTGTAGGTGAGCTGGTAGGTGTTGTACGGCACATACATTTCCTGCTTGCCGACCAGGGTCCAGTCGTAGCGGTCCAGCGCCCCGTTGAAGACGAACACGTCATCGTAGGTACCCGAGCCCGAAGTGCCCGGGTTAGGCGTGTCGTATGCCAGGTTGGGTGCCAGCTTGACCCGGCGCTGGCCCGGCAGGTACTGCCAGGCACTGCGCGGCTGCACCAGCGGGTTGGCGGCATCACGCAACATCATGGCTTCGCCGGCACGGCGCGCGGGCCCGGTGTACACCAGTTTCATCTGGTAGTAGGTGTCCTTGGCGCCAATCGGCTTGTTCATGTCTTCGTATATCGGGTAACTGATGTTGGCCTGGCCGGTGGTCGACAACGTGGGTTTGCCGGCAGCATCGACGTTCCATGAGTCGTATTTGGCAGTCATGCTTACGCCTTGGTAGCGCAGCAGGAAGTTCCACATCGCTTCGGCACCGTTCTGCGGGATAGGGAACGGGATGCCGGGTAGCACATTGTCGACTGCACTACCGCCTTCCTGGCTGTGGGCACCGGTGGCGTTTTTACGGGTGTTGTCGAGCACCGCCTGGGGCAACGCCACGCTACGGTGGGTCGGGAACACATCCACACGGTAGCTGGGGTAGCGCTTGAGCAGCTCCAGGGTGGTGGCGGTGAGCTGGTCCTTGTACTGCGCGGCGTTGTTGCCATCGATGACCAGCAGCGGCTTGTCGCTGGCAAACGGGTCGGGACGCATGCTGGCGCCGCTCTGGTAGCCGGCGGGCGGGGTCAGCAGGCCGCCCTGGTAGGCCGGGATCGAGCCATCGGCGTTACCGGCTTTTTCCGCGCCGATGGCGGTCAGGCTGGTGCCCAGGCGTGCGGCCTGGTCGGGGGACACAGCGGCCTGGGCAGTGCTCAGGGCGGCCAGTGACAGGCACGAGGCCAGCAGGGTTGGTACGAAGTTCATGATGGTTGTCTTCCTGTATGGGCGTTAGGAAACATGACTCAGAAGGTCGTCTTGACGGTCAGGTACAGGGCGCCGCGGTCCTCGGTGGTGGCACCACCGCCGGAGAAGGAGGCGTAGCCGCCGCCGTAGCAGGTGTAATCCTGTTCGCCATCCAGGGCGTTGGGGGTGCTGCCGTCGGTCTGGCCGTCCTTGCAAGCCTTGGCCTGACCGAAGCTGTCGACGTACTTGAGGTCGACGAAGTACTGGTTGTAGATGGCCGCGCTCAGGCCCAGCGCATAGTTGCCAGTGTTCTCGGCGCCACCGCCTTGCACCGGCGACACACCGTCGATGCCCACGTTGATCGACAGCGGCAGGCTCAGGTCCATGCCCGGCAGCACCTGATACCAGGTGGGGGTGAAGTTGACGGCGATACCCCAGTTGTCCCGTGTAGCCTTGTCCAGGCCGCGATAGCTGCTCTTGCCCTTGTACAAAGCCTGATTGTGGCTATCGAGCTTGAGCAGGTTGCTGTAGAACAGCTCGCCCAGCAGGGTTGCCGCGTCGAACAGCGGTGTGTCGCCAATGGTCATCAGGCCGTTGACGGTGAAGTGCAGCGTGTCGCCGGTAGCACTCAGGCTGTCGCCATCCCTGGGCACGTCGTAGACCACACCGCTGCTGGGCAAGCGCGCGGGCAGCAGGCCGAAACCGCCGCCCAGGCCGCCCTGGCCAGGCGCGCTGACGATTGCCGGGATACTCGCCAACGGCATGTTGTGGCGGATGTTCAGGTCACTGCCGACGCTGATACCGCCGACATCCCTGGAAAGGCTCAGGCCATAGATATCGATGTTGTCGGCATAGGCGAACTGGTAGGTCGCGCTCTGCAGCGAGTTGTACAGGTTGCCTACCGCGCCTTGGCGGCTGCCCGGCGGGTTGCCGAACGGGCCGTTGGCAACGCTCATGCCGCGCGCGTCGAGCCAGGCCTGGGGCAGGATTTCCGAGGTCTTGCGGTAGTAGAAACCAAGGGTGCCACCCAGCCAGTCCGGTGCCCATTTGGCCATGACGCCCCAATCGCCGCGCTTGCCCGGCGTCAGGTCGTGGCCACGGCGAAGGGTGGTCAACGCCCCGCGCACCGGAATAAGCCCCGGTGTCCCGGTGTGCCCCAGCAGGAAGCTCTGCGCACCCTCGCCTACCACATCCGCGCCACCATAGTAGGTACCAGCCTCAGGCAGGCGAGCGGCGTCCCAGTCGAAGAAGTACTGCGCAGCCACGCTCAGTTCAGCGTTGACCAGAAAGGAGGTCGACAGCTGGTTACGCGGTACGAACAGTTCCTTGGCCTCGGTGCCCGGCGAGGCGGCCAGCTTGGCCAGGTCCAGACCGGACTGACCATAGCTCAGCGAGTGCACCGGGTTGAGCAGCGTTTCCCCCCAGAACAGATTGTGCTGGCCGAGTTTGGCGCTGACCTGCGAAGCCTCACCCACGTCACGGCTGATGAATACGAAGGCATCCAGCACTTCGCCGGACGGGCCACTGTAGTAGCGTTGGGCATAATTGCTCAGGTGCGGGCTGCCAAGTGGCACGCCGGTACCCGGCAGGCCGTTGAGACTGGGGTTGATGCCCGACTGGTCGCCGTTGCCATTGACGAACGGGTTGCTGTTGGAACCGGCGTTGTCATAGGCCTTGTCGTACCAGCTGGCGGTGCTGACGCGCAGCCCGGTATTGCCGTGGTACACCACGTCCAGTTCGGTCAGCAGATCGACCCGGTTGCTGATAGTGCTGCCGGCCTTGCGAAAGTTGTAGTCGCCGTCGTTGCTGTTGGGCGTGCCCAGCATGCGCTTATCGGCACTTTCGGTACGCACGCCGTAGTTGTATTTGACGGTATTGTCGAAGCGCACTGCCCAGCTTTCATTGCCAGTATCGACTTCGAAAGCCTGCGCGGCGGGTAGCGCAAGCAAGCCGATGGCGCAGGCGAACAGGCAGCGCTGTGGCTTCACGGCGCGGTGAATGCGGTGTTCAGGCATTACGATGGCTCCACGTATTGTTATTGTTTTTTAACCAGCCCGTCTTGCGCGGGCGTGGTTGGGGCGTCCATGCACTATTACAGGTGGGCACTGTCCATTCGGCGGATCAGCGCTTCGGCCAACGGCCAAGGGCCGAAACCGGAGGCCGGGTTGAGGTGGCCCACGGCGCCCAGGTTGACCAGCTCACTACCCCACCGACCGGCCAGTACGCCGGCGGCGGCGTAGGAGGCCAGGGGGTCATTGCTGCTGGCCGCAACGATGCTGGGGAACGGCAGCGGCATTGGCGGCAACGGTGACCAGCCCTTTTCTGCCAGGCTGGACGGGCTGGGGTAATGCGCTGGCCAATCAGCGTCGAGGTCTGGTGGCGCTGCCAGCAAGGCGCCCTTGATGGGGCGTCGGTAGCGCGCCGCCCAATGCGCGACCATCAACACGCCGGCACTGTGGGCCACCAGCAGCACCGGGCCATCAATCTGTTCCAGCTCGCGCTGGATCGCTTCGACCCGGGCGTTGCAGCAAAGCCCGTCAACCTGCAGCGGCGGCACGCTACGCACCTTGGCCAGGCGGCTGGCGAGCAGGGTTTGCCAATGCTCGGCGACATGGTCACGCAAGCCTGGAACGATCAGCACGGTGGCAGTGGTTTGCAGTTTTTCCACGGTGAACCTCGTGTGCGGGTATGTCGCTTGAGGTTCACAGTAAACAGCCCCTCCCCCGAGTGCTTCACATTGGGCGTCAGGCACTTTTCATTTGATGACAAGGCCCCGACAGCACTTTGCTTTTCAATTCATGACACGCACGCTATAAAAAGCGAACTGCATGTCGGCCCAGCCAACTACAAAAAAAACCGCATGGAAAACAATAAAAATGCCCGCTTTAGTCCGTGCTGCCAGCTTGACCAACTACCTGGAGGTATCCCGCCACCTGGGGCTCAACCCGAATGCGCTGCTGGCACAGGTTGGCCTTGGTGCAGCGTTGCTTGACGACCCCGACCGGCGCATTCCGGTCGCTAGCGTCATCAGCTTGCTGGAGGCCTCTGCCAAAGCCAGCCAGTGTGAAAGTTTCGGCTTGCGCATGGCCGAGTTGCGCCAGCTGTCGGACTTCGGTGAAATCAGCCTGCTGCTCAGTCACCAACGTAATCTGCGCGACGCCCTGCAGGTCATCGTGCAGTACCGCCACCTGCTCAATGACGCCCTGGCCATTCACATCGAGGAAGCCGGCAAGACCGTGGTCATCCGCGAAGAGGTGATCAACGAGCGAGCGCCTTGTAGCCGCCAGGCAACCGAGCTGGCGATTGGCGTGATGATGCGTCTGTGCGCGGCCCTGCTGGGCGGCCAGTGGCACCCGATCAGCGCCAATTTCACCCATGCCGCCCCTGCCGACCTGGCCATTCACCGACGCATCTTTGGCTGCACACTGGTGTTTGGCAGCGAATTCAACGGTATCGTCTGCCCCGCCGCCGACCTTGACAGCACCAGCCCGCAGGCCAACGAAGCCATGGCGCGCCTGGCACGGCGCTACCTGGACACCCTGCCGGCCGGCAGCCCAGCGTCGCTGGAGCTGGAACTGCGCAAGACCATCTACCTGTTGCTGCCCATGGGGCGGGCCACGCTCGAGCAAGTGGCGCAGACCCAGGGCATGAACGTGCGCACCCTGCAGCGGCGGCTTGAAGAAAGCGGGTTGACCTTCAAGGACCTGATCAACAGCGTGCGCCGCGACCTGGTGATGCGCTACCTGGAAAACCCCAACTATTCGCTGGGGCGCATCGCCGACATGCTCGGCTATTCGATGCCCAGTTCGTTCACCCGCTGGTTCATCGCCCAGTTCGGCATGCCGCCAGCCAGTTGGCGCATGCAGCACAGTGACCCACTTGCGTCAGGGCCACCGGGCGTTTGAAGCGGGCTTGCTGGCGCCAGGGGAATCTGGCGCCATCGGCTTTGCGGACTATTCGCTGTCGACGCAGATGAACACCTCGTCACCCTCGCGCTCCACGGGGTAACTGACAACCCTGAGCGCCGTGGAATTGACCAGGTACCCACTGGCCAGGTCAAACCGCAGCCCATGCGCGCAACACTGGATCACCCGGCCTTCCAGGCGCCCGCCGCACAAGGACGCGCCCTGGTGCGGACAACTGTCGGCGATGGCGTAGAGTGAGTCGGCCACATTGAACAAGGCGATGCTGCGGCCCTCGCAGGCGAGTAACACGCGCGCACCGCGCGCCGGTACCTGCGTGGGGAGCAGTCGGATGCGTCGGCTCATGCCTGCTGCGCCTCATGCAACGCTGCGGACATGCCTGCAAACAGCGCCTCGGCCGGCTGCAGCCCGGCAATCAATGGCCCCTGGTTGAAGCGGTAGCATGGCACCGCGCTGCCGGCACGCCCTGCCCCGGCGAGAAACGGGCTGCCATCGTCACGCACACAGTCGATGATCTGCGCGGCTTCCAGCCCGCAGCCTTGGGCGATAGCCAGCAAGGTGGCGCTGTCGCCCAGGTCGCGACCCTGGTGGAAGTAGGCAATGAACAGGCGTGCCAGCAAGTCTTCCAGCTGCCTTGGGCTGAGCACGCTGGCGGCCCGTTGCACCAGGCGGTGGGCATTGCCGGTGTTGGGCATGCGCTTGATACGCGAAAAATCGATATCCTCACCGACCACGCGGGCCGCTTCACGCACCTGGGCCTGGCGCTCGCGTACCGCTTGCTCGCTGCCCAGGCGCTGCCGGTAGAAGGTAGTGAAAGGCAGCCCCTTGGCGGGCAGCCCCGGCAGCAACTGCACGCCCCGCCAGTGCAACTGCACCTGTTGCCCGGGGTAGCTGCGCTGCAGCAGCAGCAAGGCCGCTTGCAGGTGCCGTTGGCCAATCAGGCACCAGGGGCAGACGAAATCGAAAAATACCTCGACAGACAACAGCTGTTTCACGTGTTCAACTCCTGAGTTGCAGACGTTCCATGTCGCGGTGGTAGTGACGTTTGGCGGCAAAGAACACCGCCGCCGCAGCGATGCTTGCCAGCGGCACCAGCTGGAGCGCAGCCTGCAGGCCGATAAGGTCCGACAGCCGGCCAGTGATCAATGGCCCGGTGGCCAGGCCCAGCAGGTTGTTGGCCAGGGTCAGGGTGGCGAATGCCGTGCCATGCACTGCGGCATGGGTCAGGTTGGCGACCATGGCGCTGGAAGGGCCGTTGGTGCCGGCGGCGATCATCATGCCCAGGCAGATCAACAGCAGTTGCGCAGTGCCGACTGGCAGCGCGAAGGCGATGCTCAGCAGCACGCAGCTGCCCAGGCAGTAGGCAATCGCCAGGCTGATCTTGCGGTCCGGGCGCTGGCGCCCGAGGCGGTCGCAAAGCATGGCGCAGAGAATCATGCCGATGCCACTGCACAGCACGATGACTGCGGCGATAGCCCCCGCCCGGTCGGTGCCCATGGCGTAATAGCGGTTCAGGTAACTGGGCATCCAGACGATCAGTGTCCCACCGACGAACAGCTGCAGGCCGCTGCCGACGTAGGCGGCAATGACCGAGCGGCTGCCGTACAAGCTTCGCAGCGGGTGGCTGGGCTTGCCTTGCTGGCGTTGCGCACAGCCAGGCGCAATGCGTGCTTCCTTGACGATCAGTGGATACAGCATGGCCAGCACCAGCCCGAACAGGGCCATGCCGGCGAACGCCCAACGCCAGCCCAGATGCTGCGCCAATGCGCCGCCCAAGGCCATGCCCAGCACCGAGCCGAACATCCCGCCGGCCATGAAGGCACCGGCCAACGTCGAGCGCATGTCGCGAGGAAACACCGCTACTACCACGGCAATGCCGACACTGCCGTAGGCTGCCTCGCCGACGCCGACCAGGAAGCGTGCGATGAACATCTGCGGGTAGTTTTCTGCCAGGGCGCACCCGAGGGTCGCCAGGCTCCACAGCACGGCCATCAGCACCAGGCTGCGCACCCGGCCGAACCGGTCGGCGAGCAGCGACAGCGGGAAGGTCAAGAGGCCGACCATCAGCGCAACAATGCCGCTGAGCAGGCCGAGCTGGCCGTCGGTCAGCGCCCATTCGGCTTTGAGCAGCGGGAACACCGCGTTGAGTACCTGACGCGACATGTAGTCGGAGATCAACAGGCCGAAGGTCAGCGCGAACACCACCCAGGCATAACGCCGGGGCACGCTGTGGGCGGTTTCGGTAGCGCAATCTTCGGCACTGGCGAGGTAGGTGGCCATGTTGCCTCCTTGGGAGTGGGACTTGAATGTCGCTTTTGTTGTTATGGGTAACAGCCAGAACTGATGTTGCGCTTGGGGCTTCTTCGCGGGCGTGCCCGCGAAGCGCCAGGGCGTGCTCCGTCAGGTACGCTGCGGCACGCCTTTCTCACCGGGCTGGCGGTTGGGTGCCATGCCGTTGCGTTCGAGGGTCTGCTCGACGCTGTGGTACTGCTGCCCGATACGGTAAATGGCGCGGGCCTCTTTGCCGTTGGCAATCTCACGGCCCAGTTCGTGGGCCACGCGCACGGTCTGCTGGATCTGCTGCACCGAGGTGAAACGCTTGCCGTGTTGGTCGATGATGGTGTCTTCGTTGCCGCAGCGCGGGTGCAAGCCCATGGCCAAGGCCATGGTGTTGAACGGCAGGACGTTCTTCAGCAGCGATTCGGCAGTCAGGGTGCAGCCGTCTGGCGCACGGTGGATGAAGTTGAAGAAGTTGAACGGGTTGGGGCCATCGAAGCCGCCACCAATACCGATCCAGGTCAGGTTAAGCGGGCCCATGTAGTCGCCGCGACGGACGATGCGCTCAAGCGTTTCCAGCGCATGCATGCCGGTCAGCTGAAAGTGCGGCTGGATGTTGCTGGCCTGCAGGCGGCGCAAATGCTCGCGGACCCAGGCCGGGCCGGCCGGTACGGTCATCTCGCTGTAGGCGGCGTGGATCGCCGGGCTGGCCAGCGAGGTGCCTTCGAGGTACTGCGGGTACAGCAACTCCATGATGTTCATCTGCGTGGTGTTGATGGCCACGGTCACCTGGTCGGGCCGCGGCGTCAGTTCGGCGAGCATGTGCCGGGTGTCGTCCGACAGCCATTTGGCGGCCTCGCCTTCGCCTTCCGGGGCGAAGGAAATCGAGCCGCCGACCTGGATGATCATGTCCGGCACCGCTTCGCGCACCCCGGCGATCAGCTCATTGAATTTGGACAGCCGTTTGGAGCCTTTGCCATCCAGCTCACGCACGTGCAGGTGCAGCACGGTAGCGCCTGCCTCGAAGCAGTCGACGGCCTTCTGCACCTGCTCGTCCATGGTCAGCGGAATGTCTTCAGGGAAATCTTCGGGCATCCACTCCGGGCCATAGGGGGCCACGGTGATTACCACCTTTTCCATGTTTTCCGGGTGCAACGAATCGTCGAAGAATTGCATGCTGTAGTCCTCGCTATTGTTATTGTGCGGTTGCCGCCAATGGCGGCAGCAGGCTTAAAACGTGGGGCTGCCCTGGATGCCGGCGCGCTCCATCTTGCGGTGGCACGGCGGGTAGTCCATGACCGCGTAGTGCTGGGTACTGCGGTTGTCCCAGATGGCTACGCTGTTGGGCTTCCAGCGCCAGCGCACCTGGTACTCGGGCAGGTAAGCCTGGCTGATCAGGTAACGCAGCAGGTCGCTGGCGCCGGGGTTGGCATCCTGGCCAAAGCGCACCCGCTGCGGGGTGTGGTAGTT
>NZ_JABMCW010000182.1:0-11154 GCF_013179705.1 Pseudomonas sp. CM25
GGCGAGATCTTCATGCGCGGCAACACGGTGATGAAGGGCTACCTGAAAAACCCCGAAGCCACCGCCGAAGCCTTCCGGGGTGGCTGGTTCCACACCGGCGACCTGGCCGTGTGGCATGCCGACGGGTATGTCGAGATCAAGGACCGGCTCAAGGACATCATCATTTCCGGCGGCGAGAACATCTCCACCATCGAAGTCGAAGACGCCCTGTACAGGCACCCCGCCGTACTGGAAGCCGCCGTGGTGGCGCGCCCGGATGAAAAATGGGGCGAAACCCCGTGCGCCTTCATCGCCCTCAAGCCAGGCCGCGAAGATGCCCGCGAGGCGGACATCATCAGCTGGTGCCGCGAGCACCTGGCCGGGTTCAAGGTGCCGAAGACCGTGGTGTTTGGCGAGCTGCCCAAGACCTCTACCGGCAAGATCCAGAAGTACGTGCTACGCGACCGGGCCAAAACCCTCTGATGCCTTGGTGGCCTGTTCGCGGGCTTGCCCGCGAACAGGCCAGCCCTGATCTCCTACTTTTCGAGAGCTCCCCATGACCACCTACTCTGCCCCCCTGCGTGACATGCGCTTCGTCCTGCATGACGTGTTCAACGCCCCGGCCCTGTGGGCCCGCCTGCCCGCCCTGGCCGAACGCATCGATGCCGACACTGCCGACGCCATCCTTGAGGAAGCGGCCAAAGTCACCGGCCAGCTGATTGCCCCGCTCAGCCGCAACGGCGACGAGCAAGGTGTGCGCTTCGACGCAGGCGAAGTCACCACGCCTGACGGCTTCCGCGAGGCCTGGCACACCTACCGCGAAGGCGGCTGGGTCGGCCTGGGTGGCAACCCGGAGTACGGCGGCATGGGCATGCCAAAAATGCTCGGCGTGCTGTTCGAAGAAATGCTCTACGCCGCCGACTGCAGCTTCAGCCTGTATTCGGCGTTAAGCGCGGGCAGCTGCCTGGCAATCGATGCGCATGCCAGCGAAGCGCTCAAGGCTACCTACCTGCCACCGCTCTACGAGGGCCGCTGGGCCGGCACCATGTGCCTCACCGAACCCCATGCCGGCACCGACCTCGGGCTGATCCGTAGCCGTGCCGAGCCCCAGGCTGACGGCAGCTATCGCATCAGCGGCAGCAAAATCTTCATCACCGGCGGCGAACAGGACCTGACCGAGAACATCGTCCACCTGGTGCTGGCCAAGCTGCCAGACGCGCCGGCGGGGGCCAAGGGCATCTCGCTATTTCTGGTGCCCAAGTTCCTGGTCGAGGCCGATGGCCGCCTGGGCGCGCGCAACGCCGCCCATTGCGGTTCGATCGAGCACAAGATGGGTATCAAGGCCTCTGCTACCTGCGTGATGAATTTCGATGACGCCGCCGGGTATCTGCTGGGTGAGCCGAACAAGGGCCTGGCGGCGATGTTCACCATGATGAACTACGAGCGCCTGTCCATCGGCATCCAGGGCATCGGCTGTGCAGAAGCCTCGTACCAGAGCGCCGCCCGCTATGCCGGCGAGCGCCTGCAAAGCCGCGCTGCCGGCGGCCCCCAGGCGCAGGACAAGGTGGCCGACCCGATCATCCACCACGGCGATGTGCGGCGCATGCTACTGACCATGCGCACCCTCACCGAAGGCGGCCGGGCATTTGCCGCCTACGTCGGCCAGCAGCTGGACCTGGCGCGCTATGCCGACGACGCCGGCGAGCGTGAGCATGCGCAGCGCCTGGTGGCGCTGCTGACGCCGGTAGCCAAGGCATTTTTTACCGACAACGGCCTGGAAAGCTGCGTGCTCGGCCAACAGGTGTATGGCGGCCATGGCTATATCCGCGAATGGGGCCAGGAGCAGCGTGTGCGCGACGTGCGCATCGCGCAGATCTATGAAGGCACCAATGGCATCCAGGCCCTTGACCTGCTCGGGCGCAAGGTGCTGGCCGACGGTGGCCAGGCGCTGGCCAGCTTTGCTGCCGAAGTGCGGGCCTTCAGCGTGGGTGCGCCGCTGCATCGCGAGGCCTTGCAAGCGAGCCTGGCACAGCTGGAGGCCACCAGCGCCTGGCTGCGTACACGTGCGGGTGTGGATGCCAACCTGGTCAGCGCGGTGGCGGTGGAGTACCTGCAGCTGTTCGGGCTGACCGCGTATGCCTACATGTGGGCGCGGATGGCGGCGGTGGCATTGGCCAAGCGCGATGCGGACCCTGGGTTTTATGGGGCCAAGCTGGCATGTGCCGAATTCTTTTTCCAGCGTGTCTTGCCACGCAGCCTGGGGCTGGAGGCAAGTATTCGGGCGGGCAGTGGCAGCCTTTACGGGCTGGGTGCGGCGCAGTTCTGAGAGCCTGACGCGGTCCTGCCTGTGTAGGAGCAGCCTTGTGCTGCGAAGAGGCCAGTGCAAGATGCATGGGTTTGCACATAACTTACTTCAGCAGGGACCCTGTGGGAGCGAGCGTGCCCGCGAACATTGGCGCAGCCGGTGCCATGCACCGCGTAGATTCTTCACGGGCGCGCCCGCTCCCACAGGCTACGCGGAGCGCCCAGCATCGGTTCTCTGCGCGCCAGCGCAGCCCAATGGGCTGGGCACTCTCCTACCCTAACCGTTACAGGCGTCATTCCCGCGCGCGAAGGGTTCTCAAACGCTGAAAACCATTGCAAATCCGACGAAAAACCGGCACAACTGATAGTCATTCGCCATTACGTTGGTTCTCGGCAGCCCTCTAGCAAGGGTAGAATGCGCAAAACCGGAGCCGCAATGAACCACGACCGCCTCAACCCCAGCCCTGACGATGCCATCACCGACGCCGCCGCGCACTGGTGCATGCGCCTGCACGCCGAAGATTGCACGGCGGCCGAGCGCGAGACATTCGCCCGCTGGCTGGCGGCCGACCCTCGGCATGCCGAGGAATACCAGGCAATGCTGGAAATCTGGCAAACCGCCGACCTGCTGCCACGCAATGCCACCGTCATCGACTTCAACCCGCCCGCCCGGCAGGCCGCCCGCACACCCAACTGGCGGCCGCTGGCGTCAGCTGCTGCAATTGCCCTGGCGGTGCTGCCCCTGGCTGGCTGGCTGGGCTGGGAACAGGGCTGGCTGCCCAACCACTACCAGCACTTCGAAACTGGCGAGCGCATGCAGACCGTCGAGCTGAGCGACGGCAGTACGGTGCAACTGAACCTTAACACCGAGTTCACCTACCTCAACTACAAGGACCAGCGCCAGGTCACGCTCAAGCGCGGCGAAGCGTTCTTCAATGTGCAGCACGACAGCAGCCACCCGTTCATCGTGCATGCCGGCCGCGGCCAGACCCGGGTCACCGGCACCCAGTTCAACGTGTGGAAGTATCAGGACCAGGTCAAGGTCACCCTGGTGGAAGGTTCGGTACTGGTGTCCAGCGATGGCAGCGCCGGTGGCTATCGCCTTGGCCCAGGCATGCAGGCCAGTTATCACAAGGGCGACTTTGAACCGCAGCTGGAACAGAGCAACGACTACGGCAACAGCCTGGCCTGGCGTGGCGGCAAGCTGGTGCTCGACAACCTGAGCCTGGAACAGGCACTGCCGGTGATCAACCGCTACCTCGACACCCCGCTGCTGCTGGCCGATGCTGCCACCGGGCGCATTCGCATCAGCGGCATCTACAACACCCGCGAGGTTGGGCGCCTGGTCAACAACCTGCCCAAGGTGCTGCCGGTCTATCTGACCCGCAGCAAGGACGGCAGCACTGTGCTCAATCGCATCTCGCCGCCGCCCCACAAGCGCTGACGCCCGCTCCCCTCAAAGCGTCATGGCCGCCAACCAGCCAAACGCCAGCAGCGGCAGGTTGTAGTGGAGGAAAGTCGGCACCACGGTGTCCCAGATGTGGTGGTGCTGGCCATCGACGTTCAGGCCGGAGGTCGGGCCCAGGGTCGAGTCCGAGGCGGGCGAGCCCGCATCGCCCAGGGCACCGGCAGTACCGACGATGCACACCGTGGCCAACGGGTCGAACCCGAGCTGCACACACAGCGGCACGAAAATCGCGGCCAGGATCGGTACGGTAGAGAACGACGAGCCGATGCCCATGGTTACCAGCAGGCCCACCAGCAGCATCAGCAAGGCACCCACACCTTTGCTGTGGTCGATCCACTGCGCGGACGTTTCCACCAGGCTCTGCACTTCACCGGTAGCCTTCATCACGTCGGCAAAACCGGACGCGGCAATCATGATGAAGCCGATCATGGCCATCATCTTCATGCCTTGGGTGAACAGGTCGTCGGTGTCCTTCCACTTGACGATGCCCGACAGCGAGAAGATCAGGAAACCGACCATGGCGCCGATGATCATCGAATCCAGCAACAGCTGGACGATGAATGCCGCACCGATCGCCAGCCCGGCCACCAGCAGGGTCAACGGGTTGTACTGCACGCTCACCTGCTCTACCTGCTCGATGCGCCCCAGGTCATAGTCGCGCTTCTTGCGGTAGCTGACGCATACCGCCAGCAGCAGGCCTGCGAGCATGCCGGCGGCGGGGATGGCCATGGCGTGGGTGACATTGACCCCGCTTATGTCAACACCGGCGCGGGCAACGTTGGCCAGCAGAATCTCGTTGAGGAAGATGTTGCCGAAGCCCACGGGCAGGAACATGTACGGGGTGATCAAGCCGAAGGTGATCACGCAGGCGATCAGCCGACGGTCGATGCGCAGGCGGGTCAGCACGTACAACAGTGGCGGCACCAGCAGCGGAATGAAGGCAATGTGGATGGGCAGGATATTCTGCGACGACACCGCCACCACCAGCATCAGGCCGATCATCAGCCATTTGACCTTGCCGCCATTGGCATGGCCCTGGCGGTCGATCATGGTCAGGGCCCGGTCGGCCAGGGCATGGGCCAGGCCGGACTTGGCGATGGCCACCGCAAAGGCGCCCAGCAGCGCATAGGACAAAGCCACCGTGGCCCCGCCACCCAGGCCGCCGTTGAAGGCCTTGAGCGTGCCTTCGATGCCCAGGCCACCCACCAGCCCCCCCACCAGGGCGCCGATGATCAGGGCGATGACCACATGCACGCGGGACAGGCTGAGTATCAGCATGATGCCGACCGCGGCGATCACTGCATTCATGGTTGGCTTACCTCATTACGACGGAAAAAGCGCGAACTCTGAAGCAGTGGGCGGCAGATGTCAAAAGCGCCATGTTGCGGCGGATTTCGCAGAGGCCGAGATTTAAATTGACTGTTTGAATAAAGAAAAAATGGAGGGGGCCGATATCGTGAGAGGCCAGGCCCCTGTCGGCCCGATCCGAAACCATCCCAAAGCCACCCCAGCCCCAAAGCCATAACCCTTACTGCTCAAAAAAAAGGGATCCGCCCCATGCCTTTGCGACAACTCTCCATCCAGTGGAAGATCACCCTGCTCGCCGGCCTCTGCCTGGCCGGCATCGTCACCTTGCTCGTCGGCCTGTCGCTGTACCGCATGGACCACAGCTCGGACCTGGTCAAGGCCAGCAGCATGCAGATGCTGACCGAGGCCGCCCAGTCGCGCATCGAGTCGCAAGGCGAAGTGCAAGCGTTGAACATCCGCCGCCAGTTCATGGACGCTTACCAGTACGGCGCAGGCTTCGCCCGCCAGGTGCTGTTCCTGCGCGAGCAGGCAGAAAAACGCTTTCTCGATGCCTTCGACCTGCGCGAAGACCTGACCCGCCAGGTGCGCGCCGCCCTGCAGGCCAACCCCGACCTGCTGGGCTTGTCGCTGGTGTTCGAGCCCAACGCCCTGGACAACAAGGACAGCCTGTTCGCCGACAAGGCCGAACTGGGCAGCAACGAAACCGGGCGCTTTGCCCTGTACTGGTCGCAACCGCGCGCCGGCCAGCTGACCGCCATGGCACTGCCCGAGCATGACATGGCCGACACCCAGATCGGCCCCAGCGGCCAGCCGGCCAACACCTGGTGGGTATGCCCGCGCAACACCGGCAAGGTGTGCGTGGTGGAGCCCTACTTCTACACCATCGATGGCCAGCAGGTGCTGATGACCAGCATCGTTTTCCCGCTGGCCGTCAATGGCAAGATCATTGCCACCCTGTCCATCGACATCAACCTCAACAGCCTGCAGGCCCTGAGCCAGGAGGCCAGCCGCAGCCTGTACGAAGGCCGCACCACGGTCGGCATCCTCAGCCCGGTCGGCCTGCTCGCTGGCTATAGCGCCGACGCCAGCAAGCTGGCCCAGCGCTTCGACCAGGTCGACCCGGCCAAGGGCGCCGAACTGGTGCGCAAGCTGGCCGATGGCAAGCTGAGCATCCTGCACGACCAGCAGCGCCTGAAGGTGCTGGCCGCGTTCCGGCCGATCCCCGATGCCCAACCTTGGGGCGTGTTGCTGGACGTGCCGGAAAACGCGCTGACCGGGCCCGCCGAAGCACTGCAGCAGGAACTGGACGCCCTGAACACCAGCGGCACGCTGCTGGAGCTGGGCCTGGGCCTGGCTGCGGCCATTGCAGGCTTGCTGATGGTCTGGCTGATGGCCCGAGGGGTTACCCGTCCCATTCTCGGCGTGGCCAGCATGCTCAAGGACATCGCCAGCGGTGAGGGTGACCTGACCCGCCGCCTGACCTACCACAAGCAAGACGAACTGGGCGAGCTGGCAGGCTGGTTCAACCGCTTTCTCGACAAGCTGCAGCCCACCATTGCCGACGTCAAACGCTCGGTGCAGGCCGCCCGCGGCACCGCCGACCAGTCCTCGGCTATCGCCACTGAAACCAGCGCCGGCATGGAGCAGCAGTACCGCCAGGTCGACCAGGTCGCTACTGCCTCGCACGAAATGAGCGCCACCGCCCAGGACGTCGCCCGCAGCGCCGCGCAGGCCGCACAGGCAGCGCGCGATGCCGATCAGGCCACCCGCGAAGGGCTGGCGGTGATCGACCGCACCACGCACAGCATCGACGCCCTGGCCGCCGACATGAGCAATGCCATGGCCGAAGTCGAAGGTCTGGCACAGAACAGCGAGAAGATCGGTTCGGTGCTGGAAGTGATCCGCTCGATTGCCGAGCAAACCAACCTGCTGGCCCTCAACGCCGCCATCGAAGCCGCCCGCGCCGGTGAGGCCGGCCGTGGCTTCGCGGTGGTCGCCGACGAGGTGCGCAACCTGGCCCAGCGTACCCAGGAATCGGTGGAAGAAACCCGCCAGGTGATCGAGGCGCTGCAGAACGGCACGCGCGAAGTGGTCGGCGCCATGGACAACAGCCACCGCCAGGCGCAGAGCGGTGTGCAGCAGGTGGGTCAAGCCGTCACCGCGCTCCAGCGCATCGGCCAGGCAGTGACGGTGATCACCGACATGAACCTGCAGATCGCCTCGGCCGCCGAGGAGCAAAGTGCGGTGGCGGAAGAGATCAACAACAACGTGGCAACCATCCGCGATGTCACCGAATCGCTGTCGGGCCAGGCCAACGAGTCGGCGCGTGTCAGCCAGTCGCTGAACAGCCTGGCCAACCAGCAGCAGGCGCTGATGGACCAGTTCCGCGTGTAACCACGTCGGGGCCGACGCTTGTCGGCCCTCGCTCATGCCTCGAACACGCCTCCACCCAGAATATGATCCAGCAGGACCAATGCGCCATGCACATTGGGCCGTGCCCCCATTGGCAGTACATCGGTGTCGGGTAGCCTCGCGTCGTCGTAGCCAGACTGCATCACCAGTTGGTGCATCTGGTTGCCGTTGAGGTAGATGTGATGGTGCTGCATGGCATAGGACTGGATGAGACTCAGTGCACCACACACCATGGGTGTGGCGCTCGAAGTGCCACCATAGGTGGCGGTGTAGTCCCGGTCACTACCGGCAAAATCCTGCAAGTCCGAATAGGAAAGCGTGACTACCCTGTCGCCCCAGGCATTGAGCATCCGATAAGGATAGTGGTGGTTGGAATACAGATGGGGCTTGCCATCGTATGACCGGCAAGCCCCCACCAGGATGACGCCTGCATCACCATGGTCCTGGAAATAAGACCAGTTGCTCAGGTCCACACCTTCGCTCTGCCGTGTACCTTTATTCGCGATGGTCTGGTTACTGCCATTGGCCGCAGCATTTACCACCACCGCACCACGCTGCGCCAGTTGCTTCATCACTGACCACCAGAGTTTGTCGTGCAAGGCGGGCAGCATGGTGCTCAGCACACTGACATGGGCCGTCTGGCGATTGATCCCGACAATGTCACCAGGCTCTACGTTGCGCAGTAGATCCTTGAGTGCCTGGTAGCTCCCCTGTGCATCTGTCTTGATGTGGTTGTACACGTACAACTCGCTGTCATGGCTGATCCCTGTTGCGCCGAAGCCATTGCGTGCGGCCAGTATCAGCCCGACTGAAGCAGTGCCGTGGTCCGCGTAGGTTTGAGGTTCTATCGAGACAATTTTCAGATTGGGGTTGTCCCGCAAGTCTTCATGCCGGGCGTGCAGCCCTTCATCGCTGAAATGGATACGGCTACCTTTGCCAGTCACATCGCCCGTCCACGCTTTTCGTACATTCAGCCCCTGCCAGCGCGGCCCCGGCTGATCCAGGTAAGTCTGACGCGCTTCGAAATCAGGCGTTGCCGTGGCATTTTCGTGTGCGCGGTTACCGGCCACCACTGCAGCCCCCGTCAATACCGTCGCTATCAGGCCTGCAATACCGAGTACGAAAATATTGGGGGGCGCGACTGGCGGCAAGAAATGCATGTTCTGCACGTAGTCCAGAGCCGAAAGCGTCTTCAACAGCTCGATGTACGTGTCGTTGAGCATGCTCGCAGGCTGGTCGAGCAGACAGCAATCACGCAGCGCTTCAAGCTTGTGCTCATCCCGCTCCTGCTCGCTCAGCACTGGCCGGGGCATCAACACCGTTTTCAGATTCGGCCAGTAGCGAACCAGAACCGAACCGGAGGTTGGCTCCAGGTCATTCAGCAGGCGCGCATGGCCACCTTCGCTGAACACCACAATCAACGTCGGGCAAGACACGCCCGGCGCCAGCACGGGCAGCGCTTGGGCGAGCAGTTCGGGCACCACCGTTGGCGCAACTTCGCGTTTGCGACGTGCGTCAGTCGAAGACAACGGCACTTTGTCCAGAACACTACGGTTGATCTCCTCGGCCTGGATATCGAGCACCAGCGGCGGCATGTCGATCACACCAGCAGCCCCGGTCGGCCGGTTCATCGCCCGTGCATGCTCATCCAGCAAGACCACCCTGGGCAGTATGGAATAGACGCCCGCTGCTTCTTCCGCAACCAACGTGGCCGGGCAACCGTGGTCGCTCAGTTTGCCGCTGCGCGCCTGGGAATAGGCTGAAACACCTTTGAACGACACCGGCCCATCCGGCCCGGCCCGTTCGAGTTCGTAGCGGATGCGGTTGACCTTGTGCAGGTCGGGCCCGCTACAGCGAACGTGCAACTTGCCGTCGAAGCGGAAGTTTCGGTAATAGACAAAGTCAAGGTTCAGGGTCATGGGATGAGGCCTCGCGAAAAAGTGGTCGCCACATGGCGGCGACCACCTTTGCAACCTGCCAGCCCCGGTGGCACTGGGGCCCCGTTCCCTGGCAGCAACGCAGGCTTGCGCGGGCGTCGTCTACACTTGCCGGCAGCCACCCACCGGCAACCCACGAGGCCCTGATGAAAACAATTCAAGCGCTGCTGGCCGGCCTGCTGCTGGCTGCAGGCGTGGCCAGCACCGACAGTGCTGCATCGGCAGATCGCCACACACCTATCCACTTCGGCGCCCTCACCTGGGAAAGCGGGGCACTCACCACCGAGATCCTGCGGCTGATCACAGAGCACGGTTATGGCTACCTCACCGCCACCCTGCCCGGCAGCACCGTGAGCCTGGAAGTGGCGCTGGCACGCAACGACCTGCAGGTGATCGCCGAGGAATGGGCCGGGCGCAGCCCTGCCTGGATCAAGGCCGAACAGGCCGGCCAGGTGTTCGCCCTGGGCGACACGGTGAAAAATGCCGAAGAAGGCTGGTGGGTACCGGACTACGTGATCAACGGCGACAACCAGCGTGACTTGAAACCCGCTGCGCCAGGCCTTAAAACGGTCGAAGACCTCAAGCGCTACCCAGAGGTGTTCCGCGACCCCGAGTCACCCGGCAAAGGGCGGTTTCTCAACAGCCCCAGCGGCTGGACTTCGGAAACGGTCAACACCCAGAAACTGAAGGCCTATGGCCTGGATGAGTTCTACACCAACTTCCGCAGCGGCTCCGGGGCAGCGATGGATGCAGAAATCAGCGCAGCCATCCGCCTGGGCCATCCCGTGCTGTTCTATTACTGGAACCCGACGCCGTTGATGGGGCGCTACAAGCTGGTACGCCTGGAAGAACCCCCGTTCGATGCCCAGGCGTGGGCCACCCTCACCGATGCCGGCAACCCCAATCCAAAAGGCAGCCAGTCGCTGCCCGCCAAGCTATCGATAGGCGTTTCCAAAGCCTTCCGCGAGGGCTATCCCGAGCTGGTGTCGATGTTCGAAAAAGTAGACATCCCGATTGACCGTCTGAACCAGGCACTGGCGGCAATGAGCGAAAATCGCACGCCCCCTCGCGAGGCTGCCCTGGCGTTTCTGCGTGACAACCCCGAGGTGTGGAAAGCCTGGTTGCCTGCCGAGGTCACGGCCAAGGTCGAGGGCAGCTTGTGAACGACGGCTTTCCCAAAGCCCTGCAATTCTCCTTTGCCGACAGCATCAACCGGCTGGTCGACTGGCTGGTGCTGCATTACGGCGATCACCTGCGCAGTGTCTCGGACCAGCTGCTGCAACTGCTGGTCGGCCTGGAAAACCTGCTGCGGCTGACACCCTGGTGGCTGTTGTTGCTGGTGGTCGGCACGCTGGCCTGGCACGCCAGCCGCAGCCTGCTGCGCAGTATGGTGCTGGTCGCGTTGCTGGCATTCATCGGCATGCTCGGGCTGTGGGACAAACTGCTGCAGACCCTGGCCCTGGTGCTGGTCAGTACCGGCCTGTGCGTGCTGGTGGGTGTACCGCTGGGCATCCTCCTGGCCACCCGCCCGCTGGCACGGCGGCTGTTGCTGCCGATGCTCGATGTGATGCAGACGCTGCCGGCCTTTGTCTACCTGATCCCGGTGCTGATGTTGTTTGGCCTGGGCAAGGTGCCCGCTGTGTTTGCCACGCTGGTCTACGCCCTGCCACCGCTGGTACGGCTGACCGAGCTGGGCCTCAGCCAGATAGACCAGTCGTTGCTGCAGGCCGCCCACGGTTTGGGCGC
>NZ_JABMCW010000183.1:0-11078 GCF_013179705.1 Pseudomonas sp. CM25
GTCGTAGCCGAAGTAGCCGACCAGGCCGCCGTTGAAACGCGGCAAGCCAGGAATGTCGGCGACCTTGTAGCGGTCCTTGAAGGTTTCAACGAATGCCAGCGGGTCTTCGACATCGTGGCTTTCAACCTCGACGCCATCCTGCAGGATGCTGACGTGGTAACCGTGCACCCGCATCACCGTGCGCGACGGCAGGCCGATCATCGAGTAACGGCCCCACTTTTCGCCGCCCTGCACCGATTCGAGCAAGTACGAGTTGGGTTGGTCGGCCAGTTTCAGGTAGATGGACAGCGGCGTATCGAAGTCGGCCAGGGTTTCGCAGGCCAGGGGAATGCGGTTGTAGCCGGCAGCGGCCAGGCGCAGGAATTCTTCGCGGTTCATGAGTAGCCTCGTGGCAAGCAGCAATGGGTCAGGCAAACGGACGGGCCGGCACGCGCCGGCAGGCTGAAGTCAGGCGCGCCAACGCCAACGGGCCAGGGCCTTGATGACTTTCATCCAGAATTTGCCAGTAACCGCCACGGTGGACTCTCTGTCTTGTGAGGCTTGAAGGTCCGCCAACGTTATCCCAGTGGCCGGGTCTGCGCAACCGGGCAGCAATGCGCGCAGGTCGTCGATGACAAGGCTGGGGGATTCGTCGTGGATCGGCCGGCCATGGTTGTAACCGTAGGTCAGGCCAACACACTGCACGCCAGCTGCCTTGGCCGCCAGCACGTCACTGCGCGAATCACCGACGAACAGCGATTGCTGCGGGGTAACGCCGGCCATCTGCATGACGAACAGCAACGCCGCCGGGTCTGGCTTTTTCTGCGGCAGGGTATCGCCGCCGATGATCCAGCGGAAGTAGTTGCCGATCTTCATCTGGTCCAGCAGGGGGCCGACAAAGCGTTCGGGCTTGTTGGTGATCAGCGCCATTTCCACACCCCGCTTGCGCAACCAGCGCAGGGTGTCCTGCACACCGGGGTAGACCACGGTGAGCTCATGGCTTTCGGCGTAGGCGTCCATGAACAGCGCCAGCGCCTGGTCGGCCAGCGCATCGTCCACGGCGGTGTGATCGATGTCACCCGCCAGCGCCCGGCGCACCAGCACCTGGGCGCCGTTGCCGACCCAGTGGCGAACTGCCTCCAGGCCAGCGGGCGGGCGCCCCAGTTCGAGCAGCATGCAGTCCACGGCGGCGGCCAGGTCGGGCACGGAATCGATCAGGGTACCGTCCAGATCGAACATCACCAGCCTGGGCAGCGCCCCGGGGAACAGCTGCTCGAAGCCGCTCATGGGCGGGCCTGGGCCAGTTCGGCGCGCATCTTGGCGATGACTTCCCGGTAGTCCGGGGCGTTGAAGATCGCCGAGCCGGCCACGAAGGTATCGGCGCCAGCGGCAGCGATGTCGCGGATGTTGTTGACGTTGACGCCGCCGTCGATTTCCAGGCGAATGTCACGCCCGCTGGCGTCGATCAGCGCACGCGCTTCGCGCAGCTTGTCGAGGGTGCCAGGGATGAACTTCTGCCCGCCGAAGCCCGGGTTGACGCTCATCAGCAGCACCATGTCGACCTTGTCCATCACGTACTTCAAGGCGTCCATGCTAGTGGCCGGGTTGAACACCAGGCCAGCCTTGCAGCCGCCGTCCTTGATCAGCTGCAACGAACGGTCGACATGCTGCGACGCTTCCGGGTGGAAGGTGATATAGGTGGCACCGGCTTCAATGAAGTCGCCGATGATGCGGTCGACCGGGCTGACCATCAGGTGCACATCGATCGGCGCGGTGACGCCGTACTTGCGCAAGGCGGTGCACACCATCGGGCCGATGGTCAGGTTGGGTACGTAGTGGTTGTCCATGACATCGAAGTGGACGATGTCGGCACCCGCAGCCAGCACTTTGTCGACGTCCTCACCCAGGCGGGCGAAATCGGCGGAAAGGATGGAGGGGGCAATAGCGTAGGGCTGCATGGCGCACCTGTTGGCAGAATCACGGTGGCGCGCATTGTAACTCAGGGAAAGGGATGAGGGCTGATTGGTATCAAAGGGTGTCGACCAGTTGTTACAACCTGTGCCGGCCTCTTCGCGGCTAAAGCCGCTCCCACAGGGACCGCGCAATTTCAAATTTTGCACAAATCCTGTGGGAGCAACTGTCTTGCGCAGAATTTAAAAACCGTGCGCGATCCCTGTGGGAGCGGGTTTACCCGCGAAGAGGCCGGAAAAGGCAACACACCCTCAGGCAGGCTGCTGTGTTCTCAACTTCTCGCTGCGCCCACGCAACCACTCCAGGGTCAGCAACAGCACCACCGAAAACGCAATCAGCAAGGTTGCCGCCGCCGCAATGGTCGGGCTCAGGTTCTCGCGAATACCACTGAACATCTGCCGTGGCAGGGTCGCCTGCTCCGGCCCGGCCAGGAACAGCGTTACCACCACTTCGTCAAACGAGGTGGCAAACGCGAACAATGCCCCGGAGATCACCCCTGGTGCGATCAGCGGCAGGGTCACCCGGCGGAACGCCAGCAGCGGCGAAGCGCCCAGGCTGGCGGCAGCACGCACCAGGTTGTAGTTGAAGCCCTGCAAGGTCGCCGACACGGTAATGATGACAAACGGCACACCCAGCACCGCATGCACCAGAATCAGCGAAGTGAAACTGTTGCCCAGGCCCAGCGGGGCGAAGAACAGGTAGCTGGCCACGCCAATGATCACCACCGGCACCACCATTGGCGAAATCACCAACGCCATCACCAGCGACTTGCCGGGGAAGTCGCCCCGGGTGAGGCCGATGGCCGCCAGTGTACCGAATACCATGGCCAGCACCGTCGCCGCCGGGGCAACGATGATGCTGTTCTTCAGTGCCCGCATCCACTCGGCCGAGCCGAAGAAGTCCTGGTACCACTGCAGCGAAAAGCCCTGCAGCGGGTACACCAGGAAACTGCCACTGTTGAACGACAGCGGCACGATCACCAGCACCGGCAAGATCAGGAACAGCAAGATCAGGCCGCAAAGAATGCGCAGGCTGTAGTACCAGACCCGCTCCACCGGCGACATATATGGGCTCAGCATGACAAGGCTCCTCAGCTCAGGCGCAGGCGGCTGGCGCCAACCAGCCAGCTATAGATCAGGTACAGCAGCACGGTCGCCAGCAGCAAAAGCCCGCCCAGCGCGGTAGCCATGCCCCAGTTGATGCTGGTGTTGGTATAGAAGGCGACGAAGTAGCTGACCATCTGGTCGTTGGGGCTGCCCAGCAGCGCCGGGGTGATGTAGTAGCCGATGGCCAGGATGAACACCAGCAGGCAACCGGCGCCGACACCAGCGTAGGTCTGCGGGAAGTAAACACGCCAGAAACTGGCGAACGGGTGACAGCCCAGCGAAATCGCCGCGCGCATGTAGCTGGGCGAAATACCTTTCATCACGCTGTACAGCGGCAGGATCATGAACGGCAGCAGGATGTGCACCATCGAGATGTACACGCCGGTGCGGTTGAACACCAGTTCCAGCGGCTGGTCGATGATACCCATGGCCATCAGCGCACTGTTGATCAGGCCACCGGATTGCAACAGCACGATCCACGCCGCTACCCGCACCAGGATCGAGGTCCAGAACGGCAGCAGCACCAGGATCATCAGCAGGTTGCTCTGCCGGGTCGGCAGATTGGCCAGCAGGTAGGCCAGCGGATAGGCCAGCACCAGGCAGATGGCGGTGATCACCACACCCATCCACAGGGTGCGGGCAAAGATGTCCAGGTAGATGGCCTGGTCCGGGGTGGCCTTGGCCAGTTCGCCAAGGTCATCGATACGGTGATCGACAGAAGCCAGCAGGTAGAACGAGGTCACCGTGCTGGTGTTGCGGCGGATCGCCTGCCAGTAGGCAGGGTCGCCCCAGCGCTCGTCCAGCGCCTGCAAGGCTTCTTTATAGGAGGCCGGTTCAGCCTTGAACGGCAGCGCCCTGGCAGTCTTGGTCAACAGGCTGCGGTAGCCTGCCAGTTCCATGTTCAAGCGTTTGGATAGGTCGCCAAGCGTCTGGTTCTTGCGCGCCTCGGCCAGGTCCTGGCTCAGTGCCTTGTACACATCCTCGCCCGGCAGGCTCTTGCCATCCCACTGGGTAATGATGTCTACCGTGCGCGGCAGGCCGGCGACCACTTCCGGATTGCCGACGCTTTTGTACAGCAGCGCGGCTATCGGTACCAGAAACACCAGCACAAGGAACAGCGCCAGCGGCGCGATCAACGCCTGCGCCTTCCAGCGGTTGACCCGCTCGGCGTGCTTGAGGCGCTGCTTGAGACTTTGACCTGCGCCTTCGTTGAGGGGCACTGCGATGGCCATGGCGAACTCCGCGATACGAACTGAAAATAGGGCCGCAAAGCGGCCCCCTAACGCTGGCCGTCTACTTCTTCGCCGCCCAGGCGTTGAAGCGTTGTTCCAGCTGTTCGCTGTTGTCGGCCCAGAAGGCCACGTCGATCTGCACCTGGTTGGCGATGTTCTCAGGCGTGGTCGGCATGTCTTTCTTCACCTCGTCCGACAGCAGGCTCACAGCCTTGGAATTGGCCGGGCCGTAGGCGATGTTCTCGGAGTAGGTTTTCTGCTGCTCGGGCTGCACGCTGAACGCGATGAACTGCTTAGCCGCCTCTGCATCCTTGGCACCCTTCGGGATGGCCCAGGCATCAAAGTCGTAGATACCGCCGTTCCATACCACTTTCAGGTTGCTCTCTTTCTGCACCGCAGCAATCCGGCCGTTGTAGGCCGAGCTCATGACCACGTCACCCGAAGCCAGGAACTGTGGCGGCTGGGCGCCGGCCTCCCACCACTGGATGCTGGGTTTCAGCTCGTCGAGCTTCTTGAAGGCGCGGTCCTGGCCTTCCTTGGTCGCCAGCACCTTGTACACATCCTTGGGTGCGACACCATCGGCCATCAGGGCGAATTCCATGGTGTACTTGGCGCCTTTGCGCAGGCCACGCTTGCCCGGGAACTGCTTGGTATCCCAGAAATCAGCCCAGCTGGTAGGTGCAGTCTTGAGTTTGTCAGCGTTGTAGGCCATTACCGTGGACCAGACAAAGAAGCCGACGCCGCAGGGCTGAATGGCACCGGAAACATAGTCGCCTTCATTGCCGAACAATGCCGGGTCGAGCTCTTCGAACATGCCCTCGTCACAACCGCGTGCCAGCTCTGGCGACTCTACTTCCACCAGGTTCCAGGACACGCTCTTGGTATCGACCATCGCTTTGACCTTGGCCATTTCACCGTTGTACTCGCCGGCCACGATCTTGCCCTTGCCGGCCTTTTCCCACGGCGCGTAAAAGGCCTTTTCCTGGGCCGCCTTGTTGGCGCCGCCGAACGAAATCACCGTGAGGTCTGCTGCCAGTGCCTGGCCAGCGGCGAACAGCCCCAAGGCCAGGGCGGTCAGTTTCAACTGCTTGCGCATTATTATTCTCTCCACAGTACAGGGTTGGTGAAGCAATCCATCAATGGGCTTCGGCAATCGGATCGAGCGCGCGGGCGTGCTCCACCTCCCAGCCCAGCGGTACCACATCGCCTACGGCCAAGGCCGGATCCAGCTCGGCAATCGGCTGCTTCACGAAGAAGTCGCCCTTGCCGCAAACCTCCAGGCGCACCCGCACGTGGTCGCCCAGGTAAATGAATTCGGCCACCCGGCCGGAGAACCGGTTCACGCAGCTTTCGCTGTGGCCGTTCAGGCGCACCCGCTCGGGGCGGATCGACAGGGTCACCGGCTCGCCGGCCTGGCCGACATTCACCGCCAGCGCCTCGATCCGTTCGCCGCGCGGCAGCTGCACCTGGCAGCGCTTGCCATCGCTGGCCAGCAGGGTGCCGTTGATGCGGTTGTTCTCACCGATGAAGTTGGCGACGAAGGTATTGCAGGGTTCTTCGTACAGCGTGCGGGGGTCGGCGATCTGCTGGATTTCACCCTGGTGGAACACCGCCACGCGGTCCGACATGGTCAGTGCTTCACCCTGGTCGTGGGTCACGTACACCACCGTCACACCCAGGCGCTGGTGAATGTGCTTGATCTCCATCTGCATGTGTTCACGCAGTTGCTTGTCCAGGGCGCCCAGTGGCTCGTCCATCAGCACCAGTTGCGGCTCGAACACCAGCGCCCGGGCCAGGGCCACGCGCTGCTGCTGGCCGCCGGACAGCTGGCCGGGGTAGCGCTGGGCAAAGGCGTCGAGCTGGACCATGTTCAGCACCCGCTTGACCCGCTCGCTGATGTCGGTCTTGCTCAGGTTGCGCACGCTCAGCGGGAAGGCCAGGTTTTCGGCGACAGTCATGTGCGGGAACAGCGCGTAGTTCTGGAACACCATGCCGATGTCGCGCTTGTGCGGAGGCACATTATTGATCGAGCGCCCGGCCAGCTGGATTTCACCGGCGGTGGGTGTTTCGAAGCCGGCCAGCATCATCAGGCTGGTGGTCTTGCCCGAGCCGGACGGGCCAAGCAGGGTGAGGAACTCGCCCTTGCGGATGTCCAGATTGAGGTCTTTGACGATCAGCGACTCGCCGTCGTAGCTCTTCTGCACACCACGGAAGCTGACCAGCGTTTCGCTGGTTGCAGCATTCGACTTCGCCTCGCTCATGCCTGCACCTTTTTGTTGGATGACTGCGTAGGCAAAGACTAGACAAGCGGCAAGCGCCCGGAAATCGGGGGTGCTGAGAGAATGCCATCATCCGGATGGAAGATTGACTGTAGGGATCCCCCTACAAAGATGGCGGGATTGGAATACTCACTTCAGCCGCGCTGCTCACCCTGCGGGAGCGGGTTCACCCGCGAAGGGGTCAGCCCAGGCAACGCACATGGCAGGCCTGGCCCTTTCGCAGGTGAACCCGCTCCCACAGGGATTCGCTACAGGCTGATAGACAGGTATGTCGCAATCAGACCAGCTTGTGCTCCATGGAGTACTTCACCAGCTCTGCCAGCGAGTTCACCTTCAGCTTCTGCATCAGCCGCGCCTTGTGGGTGCTGATGGTCTTGCTCGACAGCGCCAGTTGCTGGGCGATGTCGTTGACATTGGCACCCTGGGCCAAGCGCTCGAATACCGAAAACTCCCGCTCCGATAACAAGGTATGTAACGGCCGCGACTCGGTCAGGCCCACTTCGAACACCATGCGATCGGCCAGCGCCGGGTCGATATAGCGCCCCCCCCCGGCTACCCGGCGAATCGCAGTCAGCAACAGCGCCGGGTCACTGTCCTTGGTGGCATAGCCTGCCGCGCCGGCCTTCAACGCCCGCGCCGCCATCTGCGCCTCATCATGCATCGACAGCATCAGGATCGCCGGCGCAGCGTGCAACGCACGAATCCTCGGGATCGCTTCCAGGCCATTGACGCCCGGCATCGAGATATCCAGCAGCACCACCTCGCACGGCGTGTGGCGCAGGGTTTCGAGCAGTTGCTCACCGTTACCGGCCTCACCCACCACCTGCATGTCCTTGGCCAGGCCAATCAATTGCTTGATGCCTTCACGGACGATGGTGTGGTCTTCGGCCACCAGCACTCGAATCACGCTCGCTCTCCTGTTCCAACGGAATGGCCACGCTCAGGCTGGTGCCTTCGCCCGGTTCACTGTGCAGCGCCATGCTGCCGCCCAGCATCAGCACCCGCTCGCGCAACCCCACCAGGCCAAACGAGGTCGGCCGGGGCTGCTCGCGGCAAAAGCCTTGCCCGTCATCGCTGACGGTCATGCGCAATTGCCCGCCCTCTCGTACCAGTTCGATCTCGACACTGTGCGCCTGGGCATGGCGCATTACATTGGTCAGTGCTTCCTGCAGGATACGGAACAACCCCGTGGCCTTGGCATCGCTCAAGGCTGGCAGATTATCCGGTACTTGCACCAGACAGGGAATTTGCGTGCGCGCTTCGAATCGCCGCGCCTGCCACTCGATGGCCGAAGCAATCCCCGCGTCGAGAATCGGCGGGCGCAAGGCGGTGGCCACATCGCGCACCAACTGGAACAGTTGGCTGATCAGGCGCTTCATGCTGGCCAGGCGTTCGTTCAGGGCCGGGTCCAGCTCGGCAAAGGCCAGTTCGCACATCGACACCTCCAGCTTGAGCACGGTCAGCATCTGCCCCAGCTCGTCGTGCACTTCGCGGGCGATGCGGGCCTTTTCTTCCTCGCGCACACTCTCAAGGTGGGCCGACAGCTCGCGCAACTGCTCCTGGGATTTCGCCAGGGCAAGCTCGGCCCGTTTCCCTTGGGTGATGTCCCACACCACACCATCCCAGACCACCTGGCCGTTGGCCAGGCGTCGGGTACTGGCCTTGATATCGGCCCAGCGTTGCTCGCCGTGACGGGTGAGGATGCGGCCCTGCCAGGACCAGTCCTGATCGCTGGCCAGCGCCAGGTCCTGCACCCGATGGTAGTCGGCACGGTCTTCGGGGTGCACCAGGTTGCGCAGGCCCATGTGCGGTTGCTGAATTTCGCTGGGCGCATAACCCACCAGGGCCTCGCTGCCCTCGCTGACATAGGGAAACTCCAGGTCGCCCTCGGCGGGGTCTCGCTCCAGGCGAAACACCAGCCCCGGCACGTTGCCGGCTATACCCTTGAGCCGTGCTTCGCTTTCACGCAGGGCCGCCAGGGCACGATGACGCTCGGTAACATCGGCCAGATAGACCACCAGGTATTCGGCGTCACGAAAGCGCAGAAAGCTCAGCGACAGTTCTACCGGCAGCAGGCTCTGGTCAGCGCGCTGGCAGTGCGTTTCGAACTGCCCTGCACCGCCCTCCCCGGTGCGCGCGCCCTTCCAAAGCTGCAGCCAGCGATCCATGTTCAGGCTGGGCTCGAAGTCGCTCAACGGCCGCTCCAGCAATGCGCCTTCCGCGTAACCCAGCATGCGCTCGGCGGCGTGGTTGGCGTAGCGCACGTGGCTGTCCCAGTTGACCCAGAGGATGCCTACCGTGCTCTGGTCGATGGCGAACTGGCTCAGGCGCAGCACTTCTTCACGGACTTGCCGCTCCACCAGGCTTTCCCGCGCGGTGAGCAGGCTGCGCTCCAGCCGGTGCTGCTGCCGACGTTGCCACATCAGGGTCGCCAGCGCGCACAACAGCAACATCCCGAACAGCAGGGCCAGGTTCTGCCAGAAGCCGGGCGACTCGCTCAGGCGCGGGTATTTCGGCTGCAGCCAGCGCTGGTGCAGTTGTTCCAGCTCCTTGGCGGGCAGCGCCTGCAGACCACGCTCGAGCACATCGGCCAGCAGCGGCCAGTCACGCCGCGAGCCGATACGCAACAGTTGCGGCAGGCCGATATCGCCCACCACCGCCAGCTCACCGAACTCGCTCTCGCGGGAAAGGCGGCTGAGCTGGGCTTCATCCAGCACCGCGAAGCTGGCCTGGCCGCCGACCACCAGTTGCAAGGCCTCGCGCTCATTGGGCACGCCCTGCAGGTTGAGATTGCCGTAGTTACCACGCAGGTATTCCGCCAACTGGCTGGGCATGCGCACCGCAACGCGCTGCTCGCTGTCGAGCTTTTCCAGCTCTATGGCCATGGCCCCGGTGCGCGGCCCTACCACCAGTTGCGGCACGCGCATGTAGGGGTCGCTGAACAACCACAGTCGCAGGCTGGCCGGGGTCTGGGAAAGGCCGGGAGCGAAGTCGATTTCCCCCGCCTTCAGGGCATGCTCCAGGCTGGCCTGGTCAGCAAAGTTGCGCCAGGTAAGGTCCAGGCGCAATGCCTGCGCCAGGCTGCTTACCAGCTCGACGTTGGCCCCGTACAGTTGCTGCAGGCGTCGGTCGAACTGGGCGTAGGGCGCCTGCAGCACCAGGCCGACGCGCAGGCTACGGTGGCTATCCAGCCACTGCTGTTGCGCAGGTTCCAGCACAACGGTGGGCACTACCTCGGGCCTGGCCAATGCAATCAAGGGCAGCCACAAGCAGCCGATAACCAACAGGCGACGCACTCGCTTCATCTACACGCTCGTCCTGGCAAAGGCGGCCATGCAGCATGGCCGTCACGGGCAAATACTATTAGGCTGCCGGTATCATTCTGGCCCCGGGTTGACTCATGTCCACACTTTATCGCACGACGCTGGCAATGTGCTGCCTGGCCTCGATCCTTCCACTCGGCGCCCTTGCCGCCGATGCCGACCCACCCACCAGCGCCCCTGCGGCACCTGTTGCCGAAGCGCCGCGACCGCCGCTGCTGGAGCGTAGCCAGGAAGATGCCCAAGCCCTTGAGCGGCTGGTCCCCAAGGCCGAACAGCAGCCCCTGCAGGCGGGTGCCGACAGCTTCCTGGCCCTGTGGAAGCCGGCCAACGACAGCGACCCGCAAGGGGCAGTGATCATCGTCCCAGGCGCTGGCGAAACTGCCGACTGGCCGAACGCCGTCGGCCCGCTGCGGCAGAAATTCCCCGATATCGGCTGGCACAGCCTGAGCATCAGCCTGCCCGACCTGCTCGCCGACAGCCCGCAGGCCCGGGTCGAAGCCAAGCCGGCAGCCGAGCCCGAAAAACCCAAAGGTGAAAGTGCACCGGCCAAGGATGTGCCCGCCGACGCCAATGCAAACGTCGCCCAGGCCACTGCCGCCGATGCCGACACCGCCGAGAGCACCGACGCCGAACAGGCCAGCGAGCAGACCGATCCGGCCGATGCCGAGCGCATCTTCGCTCGCCTGGATGCCGCAGTGGCTTTCGCCCAGCAGCACAATGCCCGCAGCATCGTGCTGATCGGCCATGGCAGCGGCGCCTATTGGGCGGCCCGCTACCTGAGCGAGAAACAGCCACCACAGGTGCAGAAGCTGGTAATGGTCGCGGCGCAGACCCCGGCTCGGGTGGAGCATGACCTGGAAAGCCTGGCGCCGACCCTGAAGCTACCGACCGCCGACATCTATTACGCCACCCGAAGCCCTGATCGCAATGCGGCCGCGCAACGCCTACAGGCCAGCAAGCGGCAGAAGGACAGCCAGTACAAGCAGCTGTCGCTGATTGCCATGCCGGGGAACAAGGCGGCGGAGCAGGAGCAACTGTTCCGCCGGGTGCGGGGCTGGATGAGCCCGCAGGGATAATGCGCCGAGCGGGCCGCTACAGCCCATGCCGCTTGCGGATCATGGCATAGGCCTGGTGCAACTCGCGGGTGCGCTCGGTAGCTTCACGCACCTGCGCCTCGCTGGCACCACT
>NZ_JABMCW010000184.1:0-10989 GCF_013179705.1 Pseudomonas sp. CM25
TAAGCCGCATGGCTTCCAGCGCATGGGGGTCGGTCAGCGGGCCATGGCCGGTGGAAACGAAGGCCTCGATGGCATGCACCAGCGCATCGATGCCGGTGCAGGCCGACAGGAACGGGTCCATGCTGAGGGTGGTTTGCGGGTCGATCAGCGACACATCCGGCACCACCGCCTTGCTGACGATGGAGAACTTCATGCGTTCCTGCTGGTTGGAGATGATCACGAATTGCGACACGTCCGCCGAGGTGCCTGCAGTGGTCGGGATCAGGATCAGCGGCGGGCTGGGCACGCGGATCATGTCGACGCCTTCGAATTCGAGGATGCTGCGCCCGTGGGCGACCACGATTCCAATGGCTTTGCCGCAGTCCATCGGGCTGCCGCCGCCCACGGCAACGATCACATCGCAGTGGTTCTGCCGATAGATTTCGGCGCCGAGCATGACTTCTTCGACCCGTGGGTTGGGCGATACGGCGCTGTACAGGCAGTAGTCGATGCCCTGGGCCTGCAGGCTGGCTTCCACGTCGGCTACCCAGCCGGCGGCGATCACTCCGGGGTCGGTGACCACCAGTACCTTGCGCGCGCCGAAGGTCTTGGCGTAATTGGCGACGTTGTGCCGGCAGCCGGCACCAAAGATGATTTCAGGCGAAACGAACTTGCGAAGCGGGCTGAAGCTCTGGCTCATCGGAAAGCCTGTTTTTATTGTTCTGGAAGGTAACCGCCAGCGTAAAGCATCCCGCCGCGAAAGCAACCAGACCGCTGAAGATCCGGCCACCGCAGTGATGGCCGGACAGACCATCAACGATTGGCGAAATACATCGTAACTTCGAAGCCAATGCGCAGGTCGGTAAAGGCGGGTTTAGTCCACATGGGGCAGTCCTCTTCTTGTGCCGGGCGATTCCGGTAGTGGCATTAATGCATGGAGGGCGGCGGGGGCGAATGCTACTTTGGAACGAGTTTGCGGGGGGCGTTGGTATCAACATGACCGGCCTCTTCGCGGGTAAACCCGCTCCTCCAAGGGATACCCGTTCCCTGTAAGAGCGGGCTTACCCGCGAAGAAGGCGACGCGGTTTAGAAGAAGCCCAACGGATTGATGTCGTAGCTCACCAGCAGGTTCTTGGTCTGCTGGTAGTGATCGAGCATCATCTTGTGCGTCTCACGCCCCACGCCGGACTTCTTGTAGCCACCAAACGCGGCATGTGCCGGGTACAGGTGATAACAGTTGGTCCACACCCGCCCTGCCTGGATCGCCCGGCCCATACGGTAGGCGCGGTTGATGTCGCGGGTCCACAGGCCGGCGCCCAGGCCGAATTCGCTGTCGTTGGCGATGGCCAGTGCTTCGGCTTCGTCCTTGAAAGTGGTCACGCCCACCACCGGGCCGAAGATCTCTTCCTGGAACACCCGCATCTTGTTGTGGCCCTTGAGCAGGGTCGGCTGGATGTAGTAACCGCTGGCCAGGTCGCCTTGCAGGCGTTCGGCGGCGCCACCGGTGAGCAGCTGCGCGCCCTCCTCCCGGGCAATCTCCAGGTACGAAAGAATCTTGTCGTATTGCTGCTCCGACGCCTGTGCCCCGACCATGGTCTCGGTATCCAGCGGGTTGCCGCGGGTGATCCTGGTAATCTTCTTCATCACCTCGGCCATGAACGGCTCGTAGATCGACTCCTGGATCAGCGCCCGCGACGGGCAGGTGCATACCTCGCCCTGGTTGAAGAACGCCAGCACCAGCCCTTCGGCGGCCTTCTCGATGAACGCGGGTTCGGCCTGCATGATGTCTTCGAAAAAGATGTTCGGCGACTTGCCGCCCAGCTCCACGGTAGACGGGATGATGTTTTGCGCCGCGCATTTCATGATGTGCGAGCCCACCGGGGTGGAACCGGTGAAGGCGATCTTGGCGATGCGCTTGCTGGTGGCCAGGGCCTCGCCGGCTTCACGGCCAAAGCCCTGGACAATATTCAATACGCCCGCCGGCAGCAGGTCGGCGATCAGTTCGGCAAAGATCGTGATCGACAATGGCGTCTGTTCCGCCGGCTTGAGCACCACGCAGTTGCCGGCGGCCAGCGCCGGCGCGAGTTTCCAGGCGGCCATCAGCAGCGGGAAGTTCCACGGGATGATCTGCCCGACCACGCCCAGTGGTTCGTGGATGTGATAGGCCACGGTGCCTTCGTTGATCTCGGCGGCGCCGCCCTCCTGGGCACGAATGCAACCGGCAAAATAACGGAAGTGGTCCGCCGCCAGCGGCACGTCGGCATTCAGGGTTTCGCGCACCGCCTTGCCGTTGTCCCAGGTTTCGCTGACCGCCAGCACTTCCAGGTTCTGCTCGATCCGGTCGGCAATTTTCAGCAGCATCAGGGCACGGTCCTGCACCGAGGTCTTGCCCCAGGCAGCGGCGGCAGCGTGCGCGGCGTCCAGCGCCCGGTCGATGTCCTGGGCGGTGGAGCGCGGGAACTCGGCAATCGGCTGGCCATTGACCGGCGAGCTGTTGGTGAAGTACTGGCCAGCCACCGGCGCGACGAACTCGCCATTGATGAAATTGCCATAGCGTGGCTTGAAGGACACGACGGCGCCTGGGGTTCCGGGTTGTGCGTAGATCATGCTGAGCCTCTGCGGGTCGATGCCTGTCCGGCGACAGGCGATGCAGCGATAGTAGAAAGCCCCGCCTGCCAGACGAATGCATCGTTGGCAGCGGGGCTCTCGTCATTTGGTAGTAGGGTTCAGGCTTTACGGCGTGGTGCTTGCCGTTTGCTGCAGTTGCTTGGGCAGCTTGAAGGTCCAGAGCATGCCGCCCTGGTTGAAGTCCTTGACCCGTTTGGCCACTTCACCCCCCCACAGCGGCACCGCGCCGCCCCAGCCGGACACCACCGAGACATACTGCTCGCCGTCCATTTCCCAGGTCACCGGCGAGCCGAGCACGCCGGAGCCGGTCTGGAACTCCCAGACCTTCTCGCCGGTTTTGGCATTGAACGCCTGCAGGAAGCCTTCCGGCGTGCCGGTGAACACCAGGTTGCCCTTGGTGGTCAGCACCCCGCCCCACAGCGGCGCGTAGTTCTTGTGGCGCCACACTTCCTTGCCGCTGATCGGGTCGATGGCGCGCAGCACGCCGATATAGTCTTCGTTGAGCGGCTTGATGGTGAAGCCGGCGCCGAGGAACGCCGCACCCTTCTTGTAGGCGATGCCCTCGTTCCAGATGTCCATGCCCCACTCGTTGGACGGCACGTAGAACAGCCCGGTGTCCTTGTTGTAGGCCATCGGCATCCAGTTCTTGGCGCCGAGGAACGCCGGGGCGACGAACACCGAGCTGCCCTTGGCCTCGCTGCCGGGGGCGCCAGGGCGGCTGGCGTCGTTGTAGATCGGCCGGCCGTCCTTGTCCAGGCCGGTGGCCCAGGTGATCTTGTCGACAAAGGGGAAGCCGCGGATGAATTTGCCGTTGGTGCGGTCCAGCACGTAGAAGAAGCCGTTGCGGTCGGCCGTGGCGGCGGCCTTGACCTCTTTGCCGGCGTCCTTGTAATTGAACGAGATCAGCTCGTTGACGCCATCGAAGTCCCAGCCGTCATGCGGCGTGCTCTGGAAGTGCCACTTGATGGTGCCATCGTCCGGGTTCAGCGCCAGGCGCGACGAGGAATACAGGTTGTCGCCAGGGCGCAGGTGCGAATTCCACGGCGCCGGGTTGCCGGTGCCGAACAGGATCAGGTTGGTTTCCGGGTCGTAGTAGCCGCCCAGCCATGGCGCGGCGCCACCGGTCTTCCACAGGTCGCCGGGCCAGGTCTTGCCGGCCTCGCCCCCGGAGATACCGTTCTCGATCGCCTTGCCGTCCTTGTACACGTAGCCCATGTGCCCTTCGACCGTAGGGCGCATCCACAGCAGCTCGCCGTTTTCCGGGTTGTAGGCCTGGATCTTGCCCACCACGCCAAACTCGCCGCCAGCGACGCCGGTGATCAGCTTGCCGTTGACGATCATTGGCGCGGCGCTGATGGAATAGCCTTCCTTGTGGTCGGCGACTTTCTTGCTCCATACCACCTTGCCAGTGTCCTTGTTCAGCGCTACCAGCTTGGCGTCCAGGGTGCCGAAGAACACCAGGTCGCCGTACAGTGCCACGCCCCGGTTGATCACGTCGCAGCACGGGCGGATGTCATCGGGCAGGCGCGCATCGTACTGCCACAGCTTTTTGCCGGTACGGGCGTCCACGGCAAATACCCGCGAATAGGAGCCGGTCAGGTACATCACCCCGTCCTTGATCAGCGGCTGCGCCTGCTGGCCGCGCTGCTTCTCGCCGCCGAAGGAAAACGCCCAGACCGGCCGCAGCTCCTTGACGTTTGTGGCGTTGAGCAGGTCCAGCGGGCTGTAGCGCTGGCCCTGCACGCCCAGGCCGTTGGTCACGATCTGCTGCGGGTTCTCAGGGTCCTGGAGGATCTCTTCGTTGCTGACAGCGGCGTGGGCCGCGCCGGCAAGCAGCATGGCGCTGAGCACCAGGCTCACGGCGAACACAGGACGGCGTGGGGATCGGGTCATGACGGCTACCTTTGGTTTTTTGTTGTGTCCGGGAAAATTTCCCGGTGTGCCGAGAATTCTTGGTTGCGACCTGCTCACCGACAATTGCCCGCAGTGCGGAGTTTTCTAGTTCGTTGGTAGCAGCTACCCTGCGCGGTCCTCTGTAGGAGCGGCCTTGCGTCGCGATGCGGCGCGCAGCGGCCCCGGCAATCTTGCATGATGCGCAAATTTTGGGGCTGCTGCGCAGCCCATCGCGACGCAAGGCCCCTCCTACAGGGGACCGCGTCAGGGTTTGGTATCGACGCGCTGGAGTTGTTGGCGCTCGTAGCGGGGATAAAGGTGGCTGACACTGCGAATCAGCTCATAACGCGTAAGGCTGATGCCGGCAAAGCGCTCGGGGATGGGGCTGCGGATCACCTCGACCATGTCATCGCCACGCGCCGCGCCGTCGCGCATCAGCCCATCCAGCCAGCCCAGGTAATCACGCATCTGCACAAACGGCCGCGCATCGCTGGCCACCGGACCGTGCCCGGGCACAAGCTGCTTCCAGGGCAGGGCTTGCAAGGTGTCCAGGTCCTTCAGCCACACATCCAGCCCCGGGCTGTTAGGGGTGGTCAGCGCCCGTTCATAGAACACCAGGTCACCGGCGAACAGCACGCCAGTCTTCTCATCGAGAATTGCCAGGTCGGCACCGGTATGCCCACCCAGCGCCAGCAACCGCAGCCGATGCCCGCCCACTTCATGGACGCCAGGTTCCAGCACCCGGGTCGGCAGCATCACCTCGGTGCCCCGCATCCAGTCGCCCACCAGGCGGTACATGTTTTCGGCCATGACCTCGCCCTGCTGGCGCAACAGGTCGCCAGTGCCGGCCAGGGCGCCAATGGGTACATCGGCGAAGGCCTGGTTGCCCAGCACATGGTCGGGGTGATGATGGGTCAGCAACACTTCCAGCACCGGCTTGTCGGTGGTGGCAGCGATAGCCTGGCGCAAGGCTTCGCCATAGCGCTTCGACGGCCCGCTGTCGATCACCACCACACCGCTGTCGGTGACGATGAACGCGGTGTTGACGATATTGCCGCCATTGGCCTTGGCAAAGTTGTCGGTGCTGCCTTCCAGCAGCCAGGTGCCCTGGGCGATCTGCCGGGGTATGAGGCGGTAATCCAGGTCCGCATGGGCCGGCAGCCCCAGGCACAACAGCAACAGCAGGATCCAACGCATGACGGCGCCTCCGGGCAGGGGGTTAACTCAGGCAACGCGCTCAGGGCACCGCCGCTTCGAACTGGTTGCCGCTGTTGTCTTGCAATAACAGGCGGGTCGGCCCAGTGCCCTGGATATCGAAACCCAGGTTGGGGTTTTCGCTGACTGCCGGGTACAGTTCCAAGCTGGCCATGCGTTGGCCGTCCGCGTTTTGCAACTCGGCATGGTTGAGAAAGAATTCGGGAATACCGCTGACCAGGCCGTTGTCCATCGGGTGGGCCACCTGCAGGCGCAGGCGGCTGCTGTCGCCACGCGGGTAGCGCCCGCCCAGTACCTCGCCGAGGTGCTCCTCCCAGCCAGGCTGGGTGCGGACCACGCTGGGTGCGGTACAGCCACCGCCGGCGGCATCGATCAAGGTCGAGCCGACATGCCACAAGCCGTCACGTGTCAGCACCGCAGCGCGCAGCGGCGTGGCCTGTTCGATGCGGATGCGGATCGACAACCACGGCAGCACGCGCTCGCCGGGCTGGAAATCGACAATCCGCGGTAGCGGGTTGAGCTCGGCCCAGGCGAGGATGCGCACAACCTCGCCGGTAAACGCCCGGGCGTCGATTTCCAGCGGTACCTGGCGCGCGTCCTCGGCAAAGGGCGGCGCCAGCAGCTTGACCCGGTCATCGAAGACGAATGCCGCCTGGCCGAGCAGCTGCTTGTGGTAGAAGTCCCACATGACCGAGGGTACCGGGTCCGGCTTGGCACTCGGTTCGCCGGCCACGACTGCCCAAGGCATCCAGCAGGCCAGCAGTAACGTTACTCGCCAGTTCATCGGCCACTCCTTGATGAAACCGTTATCCATTGAGCCGGCATGGTTAATGTGGGAGCGGGCATGCCCGCGAATCAGGCAGCGCGGTGGATGGCACGGGCTGCGCCCGTGTTCGCGGGCGCGCCCGCTCCCACAAAGGTGCTGCAAGCACTATTGATACATTTCCGGAGTCTGGTAGCGCAGGCCGTAGTTGGCATAGATGGCTTTCATCCGCCCATCCCGGATCAGCGCCTCTAGCGCCTCCTCCACGGCATACGCCAGCTGCCGGTTGCTTTCATGCACCGCCATGCCAATTTCCCAGGCCTGCTTGCCAAGCTTCGGGTAGGCGTTTTCCGCCAGAACCAGTTGGGGGTCGGCCGCCTGGTGCAACTGCCAGTCCACCTCCCCGCGCATCGCCATCACCGCGTCTACCTGGCCGGCCTGCATCGCGGCAAACGCCTGCTGCACAGTGGGGTAATGATGCGTCCTGGCGCTGAGCATGCCGTCGAACACCGAGGTCAGGTAAAACGATGGCACGCTGTCCACTTCCACCCCGATGGGGTGCTGCTGGAATACCGCGACGCTGGCCACCGAGGCCAGCCGACGGCGGTCGTAGGCGACCTGCCAGCGTTCTTCCTGATAGGGGCCGAACATCACCACTTGGGCGTTTTCCAGTTCGCCCAGTTCGTTGCGCTTCTGCGCATAGGCATGGTCGTAGGGCACCCGCATCATCAGGTCGGCCAACTGCTGCTGGCGCAGCGGGCTGCCGCGCCAGATATAGTCGCGCAAATCGTCGTCGAGCTTTTCTCCGGGCGGTGCCCAGATCAACTGCAGGCGCACGCCCAGGGCCGTGGCCAGGGCCTGTGCCAACTCTACATCGACGCCGCGCGGCTGGCCGTGGTCGTCGAAACTGTAAGGGGCGAAATCCTTGTACACCGCCACTTTCAGCTCGCCGGCGGCGATGATCGCGTCGTAGTTGCGCACCTGCGCCTGGGCCGCCGCGCAACACAGCAGCAGGCCACCCAACAGCACTGCCAGCAGACGCATGGCCGTCACTCCTCGACGTGCACGCTGTCCAGGTAGGTGCGCACCGCCCACAGGGCCTCCTGGCTCAGATAGTCAGCCATCTTCGGCATGTACACCCGGCCGTCACGCACCGCGCCATGGCGTACCCGCTCGACGAACCACTCATCGCCGGCGTCGCCCACATCGAGCAGGCGCAAATCCGGGGCAATGCCGCCAGACTTGGCTTCCAGGCCATGGCAGGCCGCGCAGTTCTGGTTGTAGGCCGAGGCGCCGATTTCCACGGCCTTGTCGTGCTCGGGCGAGGCACGGTACGGGTTGACCGCCGCCCAGCCGTCGCCGTCCAGGCTCACCCCGGCGTCCTTGATCGGGGTCAGGCCGTTGGTCTCCACTGCCTGCGGCACCACGTTGCCATGGGCCCACGCGGTACCGCTCAGCACGGCGCCAAGCAGCAGCCCGGCAGCCAGCAAGACATTGCGTTCTGTTGTCATTGTTATGCCCTCACCATTGCACGCAAAGCCTCAACCACAGAGGCTGTGCCGCCATCTTAGAAACAGCCCGCAGGCAGCCGAATGCTGCTTTGGTGGCCGGGCCTTCCTCCCTTGGTAGTAGGGCTTGCGGCGAAGGGCCAATTGAGGTGGCGTTCGGGAACTCTTCCCGACAAGCGCGGGAAATTTTCCGTATCCGGCCACGGCCGCGCCGCCGCACCCTGTGCAGGCCAAAACTCCACAGGGAACTGCAACCATGACAATAACAACGCTACCCGCCCTTTCCCCTCTGGCCCTGAGCGTGCGGGCCCTGCTGCTGGCCGGTAGCCTGGCCCTGGGCAACCTCGCCGTGGCCGCCACTGCACCTGCCGCACCTGCCAGCAAGAACGTGACCTGGGAAGACATCGCCAATGATCACCTGACCACCCAGGACGTGCTGCAGTACGGCATGGGCACCAACGCCCAACGCTGGAGCCCGCTGGCCCAGGTCAACGACCGGAACGTATTCAAGCTGACCCCGGCCTGGTCCTATTCCTTCGGCGACGAAAAGCAGCGCGGCCAGGAATCGCAGGCCATTGTCAGCGACGGCGTGGTCTACGTCACCGGCTCGTACTCGCGGGTGTTCGCCCTCGATGCCAAAACCGGTAAACGCCTTTGGACCTACAATCACCGCCTGCCCGACAACATTCGCCCGTGCTGCGACGTGGTCAACCGTGGGGCCGCCATCTACGGCGACAAGATCTACTTCGGCACCCTCGACGCGCGGCTCATCGCCCTCGACAAACGTACCGGCAAGGTGGTGTGGAACAAGAAGTTCGGCGACCACAGCGCCGGCTACACCATGACCGGCGCCCCGGTGCTGATCAAGGACAAGACCAGCGGCAAAGTGCTGCTGATTCATGGCAGTTCCGGCGATGAATTCGGCGTGGTCGGCCAGCTGTTCGCCCGCGACCCGGACACCGGTGACGAGGTGTGGATGCGGCCCTTCGTCGAGGGCCACATGGGCCGCTTGAACGGCAAGGACAGCACCCCCACCGGCGACATCAAGGCGCCCTCCTGGCCGGACGACCCCACCACCGAAACCGGCAAGGTCGAAGCCTGGAGCCACGGCGGCGGTGCCCCTTGGCAGAGCGCCAGTTTCGACCCCGAGAGCAACACGATCATCGTCGGCGCCGGCAACCCCGGCCCCTGGAACACCTGGGCGCGCACCGCCAAGGACGGCAACCCGCACGACTTCGACAGCCTGTACACCTCCGGCCAGGTCGGGGTGGACCCAAGCACCGGTGAAGTGAAGTGGTTCTACCAGCACACGCCCAACGATGCCTGGGACTTCTCCGGCAACAACGAACTGGTGCTGTTCGACTACAAGGACAAGGACGGCAAGGTAGTCAAGGCCACCGGCCACGCCGACCGTAACGGGTTCTTCTACGTGGTGGACCGCAACAACGGCAAACTGCAGAACGCCTTCCCCTTCGTCGACAACATCACCTGGGCCAGCCATATCGACCTGAAGACCGGGCGCCCGGTGGAAAACCCCGGCCAGCGCCCGGCCAAACCGCTACCGGGTGAAACCAAGGGCAAGCCGGTGGAAGTGTCGCCACCGTTCCTGGGTGGCAAGAACTGGAACCCCATGGCCTACAGCCAGGACACCGGCCTGTTCTACATCCCCGGCAACCAGTGGAAAGAGGAATACTGGACTGAGGAAGTGAACTACAAGAAAGGCTCGGCCTACCTGGGCATGGGCTTTCGCATCAAGCGCATGTACGACGACCACGTCGGCACCCTGCGCGCCATGGACCCGAGCACCGGCAAGCTGGTATGGGAGCACAAGGAGCACCTGCCGCTGTGGGCCGGCGTGCTGGCGACCAAGGGCAACCTGGTGTTCACCGGCACCGGCGACGGCTTCTTCAAGGCCTTCGATGCCAAGACGGGCAAGGAGCTGTGGAAGTTCCAGACCGGCAGCGGCATCGTCTCGCCGCCGATCACCTGGGAGCAGGATGGCGAGCAGTACATCGGCGTCACCGTAGGCTATGGCGGCGCGGTGCCGTTGTGGGGCGGCGACATGGCCGAACTGACCAAACCGGTGGCCCAGGGTGGCTCGTTCTGGGTGTTCAAGATCCCGAGCTGGGATACCAAAACCGCACAACGTTGACCGCCTGCGGGGAGTGGCTGGCCGCTCCCCGCACCTGCCTTCATTCGCCAAGAGCCTTCTGCCATGAACTACCTGCCCTTTGCCCTGCTGCTGGTACTCGCCCCTGCCGTTGCCGTCACCAGTGACGACGCTGGCGATGACACCCCACTGACCATCAATGGCTGCGTCATCGCCGAAGCCAGCCAGTGCCCGGGCGCCAACCTGCGCGGCGCCAACCTGGCCAACCAGGACCTGCGCAAGATGAACCTGGCCGGTGCCGACCTGCGCGATGCCGACCTGCGCCACGCCAGGCTGGACCTGGCCAATCTGGAAAAGGCCCGCTTGCAGGGCGCCAACCTGACCCGTGCCAGCCTGCAGCAGAGCAACCTGCGCCTGGCCGACCTGAGCAATAGCAGGCTGGTGGCCATTCAGGGCTGGGGCTTGTTCGCCCAGGGTGCACAGTTTGCCAAGGCCGACCTCAGCGCTGCCTATCTGCAGTTTGCCAGGCTGTCAGGGGCAAAGATGCAGCAGGTCAACCTGCAGGCGGCGGACCTGGAAATGGCCTGGTTGAGCAAGGCTGACCTGCAAGGTGCCAACCTTGGGGATGCCAACCTGCAGGAGGCCAAGTTTGGCCAGAGCAACCTGGGGAATGCCGATTTGCGTGGGGCGCGGCAGCATTATGGGAATTTTCAGGAGGCCGATATGGAGGGGTGCAGGGGGTGTCCTGACAGTTGGGATGATTGAACGGGTGGTCGTCCTGGCATTTTCTGCGCCTGTGCGATCGAGCGCCGCGCGGGGCTCCATTCACCCCGCCACCCTCACCACCCCCAGATCAATGCCCAAATGCACCAGCTCGGCGTGCGACCCGACCT
>NZ_JABMCW010000185.1:0-10954 GCF_013179705.1 Pseudomonas sp. CM25
GCCCCAGCGCCAGGTGCATGCCATCTGTGTGCACCTGTCGTTGCTGGAAAGCCACCGGCAGAAGCAACTGCAACTGCTGCGCGAATTGCTCGATTCCCTGCCCGTCGACGCCCCGGTGATCATTGCCGGCGATTTCAACGACTGGAAGTCCCACGGCAACCGCACCCTGGGCTTGCAGCGTGACCTGCACGAGGCCTTCGAGCGCCACCACGGCCACCTCGCCCGCACTTACCCTGCCCGCCTGCCACTGCTGCGCCTGGACCGTATCTACCTGCGCAACGCCGAGAGCCATGGGCCGCGGATTCTGGGGCACAAACCTTGGTCGCACCTATCCGACCACCTGCCGTTGGCGGTCGAGGTACGGTTCTAACAATCATTCTTCATAGCCAAGGTAGGGCAAATAGCAAACCCCGCTATACACCCCTTATTTATTCGATTAATCAATGGGTTGAGGCCCACCACGAAACATCCACACAGGCTTCACGCTTTCTTGACGCAAGCCCCAGCGTCTCCTTAGATAAACATTACCTAGCGGAAAACATCCCGCGCCGGGCCTCTAGCTCGCGCCTTTGTGCGCGCTTGCGAAAGCTGGCGTGCGGGTTTGGGTCGCCCCCTGTTTTTGTCGTACAGCTCGTGACAACAGGCTAGGTCCTCGGGCTTTACCCTACAAAAACAAAGGAGATCCGCCATGAAAAGCACCTCGAACCCTGTGCGCTTCGACAGCATTTTCTACGCGGTTTCCACGTCGCTGCTTCTGGCAACCCCGGTGGAAACTTTCGCGTACGAACTGCAAGGTGATCCGAGCTCACCCGGCTTTTTGCAGCAATCAGTGGTGCCGCAACCGTCGCTTGACCCGGTCAGCGCCAGCGGCTTGAGCATCGGCACTTTGAACGCGTTTTCGCAGAAGATGGGCGAACGCCACGGGCAGGCGCCAGCCGACCTGATCGCCAGCCAATGGGCGCAGTTCTTCCCCACCGGTGCACGCAGCGGCGCGCAACCGCCCGCGCAGCTGGAAGCACCCAGCCAGCAACTGATGATCGGCCCGGACCTGTTCGTGCGTGAAACCGCTGCGGGCAATGTGCACCGCGCCGGCATTTTCGTGGGGCACAACAACCTGCAGAGCAGCTTCAACGGCATGCGCCCGCTGCTGGGCGACAAGCAGCGCAATGCCGTCAACCTGAGTGGCGAGAGCCTGGGCGTGTACTGGAGCATGACCCATGAGAAAGGCTGGCACCTGGATGCCGTAGCCATGGGCTCGCGCATCGACGTCAATGGCCGCAACGAGAACGGGCAACGGCTGGACGACAGCGGCCACGCGATGACCTTTTCGGTGGAGGGTGGCATCCCCATCGGTCTGGGTGGCGGCTGGGTGATCGAGCCGCAGGCGCAGTTGATCAACCAGCAGTTCTTCCCCGGCAGCCGGGTGCAGGAAGAGACCCTGCAAGCCTTCGACAGCCAGCCGAGCTGGAGCGGCCGGGTCGGTGCCAAGCTGTCCGCAAGCTACGAAGTGCGCGGCATGCCCATCGAACCCTATGTGCGCACCAACGTATGGTACGACTTCAGCAACGCCGATGAGGTAAAGCTGGACCAGGTCGACAAGATTTCCAGCTCGCGCTACTCCACCACCGTTGAATTGGGTTTGGGGCTGGTGGCGCGGGTGACGCCATCGGTGGCGCTGTTTGTCAGTGCCGACTACAGCAGTGATGTGGATGACAATGATTTGAACGGGCTGATTGGCAGCCTTGGGGTAAGGATGCGGTGGTAAGCATGTCAGGTCTTTCGCAGCGCAAGGCTGCTCCTACCCAGGAAAGCGCGAACCTGTAGGAGCAGCCTTGTGCTGCGAAGGGGCCAGCCCCTGGTAACCGGTCAGGCTGGTTTCATGATCAATACGCCAAGCGGCGGCAGGTTCAGGGCCAGCGACAACGGTTGCCCATGACTGGCCAGCTCGTCACTCTCGACCACCCCCAAGTTGCCCACATTCGACCCGGCATACAGCTCTGCATCACTATTCAGCAACTCCTGCCAGCGCTCGCCGAACGGCACGCCAATGCGATACCCCTCGCGCGGCACCGGCGTGAAGTTGGCCACCACCAGCACCGGCTCGCCACTGCTGCTCCAGCGCAGCCAGGCATAAACGCTGTTCTGCGCATCGTCCCCGATCAGCCACTGGAAGCCCTGCGGCTGGCAATCCTGCTCGTGCAGCGCCGGCACCTCGCGATACAGGCGGTTGAGGTCGCTCACCAGGCGTTGCACACCCTGGTGTTCGGGGTATTGCAGCAAGTACCAGTCCAGTTCACTGTCGTGGTTCCATTCACGCCACTGGCCGAACTCGCAGCCCATGAACAGCAGCTTCTTGCCCGGATGCGCCCACATGAAGGTGAGGTAGGCGCGCAGGTTGGCAAACTTCTGCCAGCGGTCGCCGGGCATCTTGTCGATCAGAGAATGCTTGCCGTGCACCACTTCGTCGTGGGAAATCGGCAGGATGAAGTGCTCGGAATAGGCATAGATCAGCCCGAAGCTCATCTCGTTGTGGTGGTGGTTGCGGTGCACCGGGTCGTTCTGGATGTAATGCAGCGTGTCGTGCATCCAGCCCATGTTCCACTTGTAGGCAAAGCCCAGGCCGCCCTGCTGGGTCGGCTGGCTGACACCGGGCCAGGCAGTGGATTCTTCGGCGATGATCAGTGCGCCCGGGGCTTCATGGGCCGCCACACCGTTCAGGTGACGGATGAAGTCGATGGCTTCCAGGTTCTCGCGCCCGCCGTGGCGGTTGGGCACCCATTCACCGGCCTTGCGCGAATAGTCGCGGTACAGCATCGAGGCCACCGCATCGACACGCAGGCCGTCGATGTGGAAGTGCTTCAGCCAGTGCAGGGCCGAGGCCATCATGAAACCGCGTACCTCGTTGCGGCCGAGATTGTAGATCAGCGTGTTCCAGTCCTGATGGTAGCCTTCCAGCGGGTTGTCGTATTCGTACAGCGCGGTGCCATCGAAGCGCGCCAGGCCGTGCTCGTCGGTAGGGAAATGCGCAGGCACCCAGTCCAGCAGCACGCCAATGCCGCCCTGGTGGCAGGCATCGATGAAGGCGGCGAAATCTTCGGCACTGCCATAGCGTGAGGTGGGCGCGAACATCGACAACGGCTGATAGCCCCAGGAGCCGCCGAACGGGTGCTCCATGATCGGCAGCAGTTCGATATGGGTGAAACCCAGCTCTTGTACATAAGGCACCAGGCGTTCGGCCAGTTCACGCCAGTTGTAGTAGCGCCCCACTTCGCCAGCCTCGTCCAGCTCGCAGCGCCACGACCCTGGGTGCAGCTCGTAGATGGACAACGGCGCGTTGTAGGCATGGCGCTCGGCGCGTTGCGCCATCCATTCGTGGTCTTGCCAGTCGTGGCCAAGCTCACCTGCTACCTTGGACGCGGTACTCGGCGGCAACTCGGTTGCGCGCGCCAGCGGGTCGGCCTTGAGCGGCAGGATGCCGTCCTTGCCCAGCACCTCGAACTTGTAGGTTTCGCCAATGCCCAGGCGCGGGATGAACAGCTCCCAGACCCCGGCACTGTGGCGCAGGCGCATGGGGTGGCGGCGGCCGTCCCAGTTGTTGAAATCACCCACCACCGACACCCGGCGGGCATTCGGTGCCCACACCGAGAAGCACACGCCGTCGATGCCGTCGACCTGGGTCGGCTGGGCGCCGAAGCGCCCGGACAAATCGCGGTGGTTGCCTTCGGCAAACAGGTGCAGGTCCATGTCGCCCAGTTGCGGGCCGAAGCTGTAGGGGTCTTCGGTCACCTGCTCGCCGCCGGCCCAGCCGATCTGCAGCAGGTAGGGCTGTGCCTCATCAAGGTGCGCGCTGAACAGGCCGGGCACGCTGCTCTGCTCCATTTCGGCGAGCACGCGCCCATCATTGCGCGCCAGGATGCGCACACTGAGGGCACTGGGCAGGAAGGCGCGGACCACCTGCCCGCCTGCGCCATCGCCATGGGGGCCGAGCACCGCAAATGGATCGGCGTGTTCGGCGCGGGCCAGGGCGTCGAGGTCCCGTTGCCGAAGGCCACCGTTTTCACGCGTTGTAACGTTCATTCTGACTCTCCCCAGGTACTGATCAGTCCATGCAGGCCATGCAAAGGTACGGCCAGCCAGCTTGGACGGTTTTCGGCTTCGTATGTAATTTCGTAGGCAGCTTTTTCCAGGCAGAACAGCTCCAGCGCGGCACGCTCGCCCTCGGCCTGCTGCCAGGCGTGGGGCATGGCGGCGGTGGCCAGGCCATAGGCTTCGACAAAGGCATGCCGCGACTGGTGCAGGTACTGCCTGGCCACCCGTTGCCGGGCTTGGCGCGCCGGGTCGGAAAGGTCCACCGCAGACGCGCTGCGCAAAATCATGGCAGCAGCATAGTCGAAGGATCGCAGCACGCCGCTGACATCCTTGTAGGGGCTGTGTTTTGCCCGGCGCTCGTCAAGCGGACGGGACGGTTCGCCTTCAAAATCGATGAGGTAGGCATCGCCCTGCACCACCAGCACCTGCCCCAGGTGCAGGTCGCCGTGCACGCGCATCAGCAAGCCACCCTCGGCCTGGCGAGCGAGGTTGGCGATGTGCTGGGCCAGGCCGTCGCGTTGTTGCTGCAGGTCGTCTACCAGTGTCTGGCTATCGGCGTCGAGGTGCTCGCGGTGCTGGGCCAGCAGGTCGAGGGCGTGGGCCAGCTCGGCGCTTATCTGCTGACTCCAGCGCTTGCTATCAGCCGCATCACTGGGGCGAGGCGCGAAAGCCTGGTCGTCGGTTGGTGCGGCCAGCAGCAGATGCATTTCGCCCAGGCGTTGGCCGAGTAAAGCGGCAAAGCCGGTGAGTTCGGCCAGCGCGTCGGTGTGCGCCTCGGCGTCGCTGCGGCTGGGCTCCATCTGGTCGCGGATGGCCCTTTCCAGGGTGTTCTGGGTCCAGGCCCAGGCATCGCCCTGGTTGCTCAGATAACCTTGGGCGATCATCAGCAGGTGCGGCGCTTTCTGTTCGTCCACGCGGCTGACCCAGGCCAGCAACGGCGAGATATTGGCAAAGCCGGCGGCGGTCAGGTAGGCGCTCATTTCCAGCTCCGGGTGCACGCCCGGGTTGACCCTGCGGATCAGCTTTAGCACCACCCGGTCGCCGATCACCACCGAGCTGTTGGACTGTTCGGCACTCAGGTAGCGCACTTCGCTTTCTTCGCTCAAGCCCAGTTCCGCCAGCTGCTCGGTGCTTTCGAAGTGCAACTCGCCCTCGCCCTTGCCACACGGCAGGTGCAGGCCATCCTGGCAGCCGCGCAGCACTGCGCGGATGAAGGGTTCAAGGACGAAAGCGTCGGTGATCAGGCCCACCTGATGGGCGCGGCGCACCCGCGACAAGGCCAGTTGCTGTGGCAGCGCGGTGTTGATCTGGTCCTCGGGGAGCAGACCGAACGGCAGCTGGTAGCGGTTGGCGACGCCGTCACTGAGCACTTCGATTTCGCTGAGCAGCACCGGCGTGGTGGCGGTGCCAAAGCGCACGCCATAGCACAGGCGCACGTCGTCGATCGGTCCTTCCTTGCCGGCAAACCAGCGGCGCTTGGGCAGGTATTGCGGCAGGATGGCGGTTTGCAGCGTATCGCTGGCAGGTGCTTCCAGCAGTTCTTCCATGCGTTTGCGCAGTACCAGCGTATTCAATTCGGGTAACCCCTCGGTGGCCTGGATGTGCCAGCTGGGCATGCGGTCGTGCGACGCCAGCAGGAACCAGTAAAAAGCATAGGGTGGCAAGGTCAGCAGGAACGGCAACTGGCCGATTGGTGGGAAGGCGCTGCCGCCCAGCATCTCCACAGGTACTTTGTCGGCGAATTGTGACAATTCCAGTTCGGCTGCCTGGGCGGCGCGGGACACGTTGGCCACGCACAGGATCACCTCGGTATTGCCATCGGCGTCGGTGTACTCGCGGATATAGGCGAGAACGCGCCGGTTACTGGGGGTAAGGGTACGCAGCGTGCCGCGGCCAAAGGCTTTTTGCTGCTTGCGCACCGCCAGCATGCGCCGGGTCCAGTTCAGCAGCGAGTGCGGGTCATGGCTCTGGGCCTCGACATTCACTGTCTGGTAGCCGTACAGCGGGTCCATGATGGGCGGCAGCACCAGGCGCTGCGGGTCGGCGCGGGAAAATCCGCCGTTGCGGTCCGGCGACCACTGCATGGGCGTGCGCACGCCGTCGCGGTCGCCCAGGTAGATGTTGTCGCCCATGCCCAGCTCATCGCCGTAGTACAGGGTGGGCGTGCCGGGCATCGACAGCAGCAGGCTGGTGAGCAGTTCGATGCGCCGTCGATCACGCTGCAGCAGCGGCGCCAGCCGGCGACGGATGCCCAGGTTGATGCGCGCACGGCGGTCTTCGGCGTAATAGTTCCACAGGTAGTCACGCTCGCGGTCGGTGACCATTTCCAGGGTCAGCTCATCGTGGTTGCGCAAGAAAATCGCCCATTGGCAGTTGGCGGGGATTTCCGGTGTCTGACGCAGGATGTCGGTGATCGGGAAGCGGTCTTCCATGGCCAGGGCCATGTACATGCGCGGCATCAGCGGGAAATGGAAGGCCATGTGGCATTCATCGCCCTCGCCTTCGCCGAAGTACGGGCGGGTGTCTTCGGGCCACTGGTTGGCCTCGGCCAGCAGCATGCGGTCGGGGTAGTTGGCGTCGATTTCGGCGCGGATCGCCTTGAGCACGTCGTGTGTTTCGGCGAGGTTTTCGTTGTTGGTGCCGTCACGCTCGATCAGGTAGGGAATGGCATCCAGGCGCAGGCCGTCGACGCCCAGGTCGAGCCAGAAGCGCATCACCCCGATGACCGCCTTGAGCACCTGCGGGTTGTCGAAATTGAGATCGGGCTGGTGCGAGTAGAAGCGGTGCCAGAAATACTGGCCGGCGACCGGGTCCCAGGTCCAGTTGGACTTCTCGGTGTCGAGGAAGATAATGCGCGTGCCGTCGTATTTCTGGTCGTCGTCCGACCACACGTAGAAGTCCCGCGCCTTGCTGCCGGGCTTGGCGTGGCGGGCGCGCTGGAACCACGGGTGCTGGTCGCTGGTGTGGTTGATGACCAGTTCGGTGATTACCCGCAGCCCGCGCTTGTGCGCTTCGGCAATGAAGCGGCGGGCGTCGGCCAGGCTGCCGTAGTCGGCATGCACATCTTTGTATTCGGCAATGTCGTAGCCGTCATCGCGCCGTGGCGAGGGGTAGAACGGCAGCAGCCACAACGTATTCACACCCAGCTCGGCGATGTAGTCGAGCTTGCTGATCAGGCCGGCGAAGTCGCCGATGCCGTCGTTGTTCGAATCGAAGAACGACTTGATGTGCAGCTGGTAGATGACGGCGTCCTTGTACCACAGCGGGTCGTCGATAAAGGCTGCCGGGCGGGAACGCTTGGCCATGAGTGACTCCTTTCATTTCTGCGAAACCGTGTTGCCTGACTTCGGGGCTGCTATGCAGCCCCAGAATATTCAAGCCCTAGCGCGCCTTTTCGATCCGCCAGATACCGAATGGCTGATGCCAGGGTTCGATACGCATGAACTGGGTCTTGCCGTACCAGGACCAGCGGTGGCCATTCATCAAATCCTCGCCGTGGGTTTCAGCATCGTCATCCAGCCCCAGCTCCCACAGGGGCAATTCGAAATGCGCCTCCTGGGCGTTGAACGGGTCGAGGCTGATCGCCACCAGGATGAAGTTGTCACGCTCGGGCGTACGCTTGGCGAAGTACAGGATGTTGTCGTTCCAGCAGTTGAAGAACGCCACACCGAGGTGCGTCTGCAATGCCGGGTTCTGCCGGCGAATGCGGTTGAGCTGGGCAATCTCGGCGATGATGTTGCCGGGCTGGGTGAAGTCGCGCGGACGAATCTCGTACTTCTCCGAGTCCAGATACTCTTCCTTGCCCGGCAACCCGGCGGCTTCGCACAGCTCGAAGCCGGAATACATCCCCCACAGCCCCGACCCCATGGTCGCCAGCGCAGCGCGGATAAGGAACCCGGCGCGGCCCGAGTGCTGCAGGAAGAACGGGTTGATATCCGGCGTATTGACGAAAAAGTTGGGCCGGTAGCACTGGCTCCATGGCGGCTGGTTGAGTTGCTCGAAGAACTCGCGCAGCTCCTCCTTGGTATTGCGCCAGGTGAAGTAGGTGTAGCTCTGCGCGTACCCCACCTTGCCCAGCCGCGCCATCATCGCCGGCTTGGTGAAGGCTTCGGCGAGGAACAGCACGTCCGGGTACTGGCTGCGCACATTGGCAATCAGCCATTGCCAGAACGGCAGCGGCTTGGTGTGCGGGTTGTCGACGCGGAAGGTTTTGACGCCCTCCTCGACCCAGCCGATGATCACATCGCGCAGGGCCAGCCACAGGCTCGGCACTGCGTCGGGGGCGTAGAAGTCGACGTTGACGATGTCCTGGTATTTTTTGGGCGGGTTCTCGGCGTAGCGGATAGTGCCGTCCGGGCGCCAGCTGAACCAGCCCGGATGCTGTTTCAGCCAGGGGTGGTCCTGGGAACACTGGATGGCGAAGTCGAGCGCGATCTCAAGGCCATGCTGCGCGGCCGCCGACACCAGCCGACGGAAGTCCTCGCGGCTGCCCAGTTGCGGGTGAATGGCGTCGTGCCCACCCTCGGCGCTGCCGATGGCATAAGGGCTGCCAGGATCCTCGGGTTGCGCCTGCAAAGCGTTGTTGCGGCCTTTGCGGTGCTGGGTGCCGATAGGGTGAATGGGCGGAAAATACAACACATCGAAACCCATGTCGCGGATCATCGGCAGGCGCTGATGCACATCGTTGAAGGTGCCATGGCGCTCGGGGCTGTCGGTGATCGAGCGCGGAAACAGCTCATACCAGCTGGCAAACTGTGCTGCCGGGCGGTCGACATCCAGCGGGAACTCGGTGCTGCTGGTGAGGTAGCAGCGGTGCCCGGCTTCGCTCATCAACCGGCTGGCCTCGGTGCCCAGCAACAGTGCCACCTGGTCGTCATCGGGCAGCGTCTGCAGCCGCGCCTGCAGCGCCTGCAACTGCTCGCGCAATGCGCCACTGCTCAGTTCAATGCCCTTGCCCAGCAGCCGCCGCCCCTCTTCAAGCTCCAGCTTGATGTCCACCCCCGCCTGGAACTTTTTTTCCAGGTCATGGCAGTAGGTGGCGTAGGGGTCGATCCAGGCGTCGATGCTGAACAGGTGCGGGCCGATTTCGGTAGGCGTGAACTCGGCCAGCCACAGATCATTGCCGGGCGATGTCATGGGCACGCAGTGAATTCGCCGGCTGCCCGCCTGGCGCCAGTTCAACACCACGGCCATGCGGTCGTGGCCGTCGGTGAATACCTTGCTGCTGACCGAAACCGGCTGGTTGCTGATGGCCTTGGCGGCAAACGTGCCGCCGTCGAGTACCGGTTGGGTATCCTCGATTGCGATGCGCGGTGCCAGCAGCGCCTGGGACAGGCTGATGACCTGGTCCGGGTGATCGTTCGCCATGGGCACGCTTTCAAACGGCTCGTTACGTGACATCGACCTTGCTCCCTCAGGCTGGTGGCGGTAAGGGTTCAGAGCCGGGGCACAGGCATGGGGTTCAAAAAAATTGAGCGAACGGCAACTGCCAGCGGTCAGAGCCTGCAGCACCTCTTCATTCACCCACGCGAGGTCAGGCCATGAACATCCCGATTCCACCGGAAACCCCCGATCCGAACATCGACGACCCGAGCCTGCCGCCGCCCGTGCCGGAACAGGACCCGGACGAGCTGCCGATCAAGCCGACCGTGCCGCCGACGGTAGGCGACCCGCCAAGCCAGGAGCCACCGGTGAAGGCTTAAGGGTAGACCAGGATTCTGTGCAGGCAGGACCGGCCTCTTCGCGGGTCAATCGGGGCGATCCGATTGACCCGCGAAGAGGCCGGCTCAGCTAGCACATCATCCAGCTGATACAGCTGAAATCTCCGCCACACTGATCTCGCGCATGCGGAACTTCTGCACCTTGCCGGTCACTGTCATTGGGTACTCGTCGACAAAGCGGATATGCCGCGGCACCTTGAAATGCGCAATGCGTGCCTTGCACCAGCCCTGCAGCTCTTCCACCGTGGCGCTGTGCCCAGGGTGCAGCTTGATCCAGGCGACGATCTCTTCCCCATAGCGGCTGCACGGAATGCCGATCACCTGCGCGTCGGCCACCGCCGGGTGGGTGTAGAAGAACTCTTCCAGCTCGCGCGGGTAGATGTTCTCGCCACCGCGAATGATCATGTCCTTGTTGCGCCCCACAATACGCACATGCCCGTGCTCATCCATCACCGCCAGGTCGCCCGAATGCATCCAGCCAGCCGGGTCAATGGCATCGGCCGTGGCCTGGGGGTTTTCCCAGTAGCCGAGCATCACGCTGTAGCCACGGGTGCACAACTCGCCGATCTGGCCGCGGGCGACGATGCAACCGTCGGCGTCCACCAGTTTGTTCTCAAGCTGCGGCTGGGTGCGGCCGACGGTGGTCACCCGCAGCTCCAGTTCGTCGTCCGGGCCGGTTTGCAGCGACACCGGGCTGGTTTCGGTCATGCCGTAGGCAATCTGCACTTCGGCCATGTGCATCTGGTCGATGACCCGGCGCATCACCTCGATCGGGCAGGTAGCGCCGGCCATGATGCCGCTGCGCAGGGTCGACAGGTCCATCTGCGCACGGGACGGGTGGTCGAGCATGGCGATGAACATGGTCGGCACGCCATAGAGGATGCTGGCGCGCTCTTCGGCCACGGCGCGCAGGGTGAGCTCGGCATCGAAGGCGTCATTGGGGTAGATCATGGTGCTGCCGTGGGTGATGCAGCCAAGGTTGGCCATGACCATGCCAAAGCAGTGGTAGAGCGGCACCGGGATCACCATGCGGTCTCGCTCGTTCAGACCCAGACTTTCGCCGACCATGAAGCCGTTGTTGAGGATGTTGTAGTGGCTGAGCGTGGCACCCTTGGGCGCGCCGGTGGTGCCGGAGGTGTACTGGA
>NZ_JABMCW010000186.1:0-10916 GCF_013179705.1 Pseudomonas sp. CM25
TCGGCCCAACCGGCGCCAAAGCGCCGTGACCATTCCTGCAGCGGCAGGTCGTGGCGGTACAGGTTGGCACCGTCGAGGGGTGGCGGCTGATTGGTGACCTCGTGGGTTTCAGCGTACTGGTGCAGGTTCATCGGGGGCTCCTGGATCCGGGTAGGCTTGAGAGGACCAGTGAAGCACTGCCTGCGGGGTTGGCAAAGTGGCATTCGTGACTAAAGGTGTGGTGGTGGGGGCAGGGGTTGAGGTGGTGTGGGGGATGGTAGGCGTCTGTCTTGGGCATGTGTCAGGGCTGACAGGTGTTCGCCTTGAACAGGCATTAGGGCTGGCAGGCGTTCGCCACAGCACATTCAGCGCCTGTGAGATCGAGCGCCGCCCGCGCGGCGCATCGCCGGCAAGCCAGCTCCCACAGCTGTTTCGGGCCAGTTATTCCTGCCTCCTCCGCACTCGCGCCCTTGGTGCATGGCTGGGGATTGCAGAAAAGCACAGGCGACACTTTCAATATCAAAGGGAACAAACAAGGCGGGCAGCGATGAATCACAGGAGGGACTGGCCCGAAACAGATGTGGGAGCCGGCTTGCCGGCGATGCGCCGCGCGGGCGGCGCTCGTCAAAGCGAACGCCGCGCCTGCAGAATCGTCGAGCTGACCTGCACCTGCGAAACCGCCATGTTCAAACTCAACTCGAACCGGCTCCCCAGCCCGCGCGTCGATTCATGCGCCAACCGCGCCCCGAGCAGCTCGCCCATCTGCCGGCAAATCGACAACCCGATCCCCAACCCGCCATAGCGCCGGGTCATCGAGCCATCCACCTGGAAGAACCGCTGATACAAGGTCGACTGCTCCAGGTCATCAAAGCCGATGCCACTGTCACTGACGGTAAAGGTCAACGCCAGATCGCCCGGCCCCATCCGGCGACCGCGCACCTGGATCATCACCCCACCCTGATGGGTGAACTTCAGACCGTTATCTACAAGGCACCCCAGGCAGCGCGCCAGCTTCTGCCCATCGCCCATCAGCCCATCCGGCAGATCGGCCGGAATGTCCAGGCTGATATACAAGCCTTTGCCCAAGGCCTGTCCGGCATAACCTGCGCGCAGGCTCTGCAGCATTGTTCGCAAGCTGAACGGCGCCGGCTGCGCGCGCAGGCGGCCGGCTTGCAGCTCGGAGAGCGTAAGAATGGCATCGACCATGTCCATCATGCCCTGCGCCGACCCCACTGCCGTACGATGGTACTGAGCCATCTCGGCCTCCATCGGCAGGGTGTGCATCAGCTCCAGCGAGCCGATCACGCCATTCATCGGGGTGCGCAATTCATGGGTCACGCTGGCCAGGAATTCGTCCTTAAGCCGGTTGCTGCGTGCCAGTTGCAGGTTCAACTGTTCCAGCGTGCGCCCGGTCTCACGCAAGGTCTGCGCCTGCTGCTCACGCAGGCTGTTGATACGGTCGGCCAAGGCCAGCGACAGCAGTGCTACTTCCAGCGCCGAACCCAGCTGGCTGGCATACATGGTGATGAACACGTTCGGCAGATAGCCCAGCACCATCAGGGTGTTGACCAGGCCACCCAGCAGGAACGCCGTCCAGGCGATGATGAACCAGCGCGCCACGCGCAAGCCGCGCCACCAGGCGAACAGCCCGGCGCTGAAGATGCTCACGGTGAACAGCAACGCCAGCAATGTAGCCATCCGCAGGGCAGTGCCGTAGGGCATGCTCACCGCCAGCACCATGACCAGCGCCCCGCCCAGCATCAGCAACTGCAGCAAGCGGTCGAAACCCCGGCTGATGTTGCCCAGTTGCAGAAAGTGCCGCGCGAACTGGCAGCCGAACAGGCCTGCGGCACCGATGAACAAGGGTGTAGAGGCATTCGCCCACCATGGGCTGTCGGGCCAGAAATAGGCAACGCCCGCACCGTTCACCGAGACCTGATAGAACCCGAACGAAGCGATATAGAGGATGTAATAGAGGTAGCTGATATCCCGCACGCTGAGGTAGATGAACAGGTTGTACACCAGCATCACCAGCAGCACGCCATAGATCATGCCCAGCACATACAGGCGTGTGGGTTGATCTTCCAGATAGGCCTCAGGCGACCACAGCGCCAGCGGTGCCTGCACGGAGCCCTGGCTGTGCAGGCGCAGGTAGGCGGTGGTGACCTGGCCAGGCGGCAGCTGCAACTGGAACAGGTAGTTGTTCTGCCGTATCTGCCGGCTGGCGTAAGGCAAGGCATCACCGGTGCGCTGGGCCAGGCGGTAGCCACCCTGGCGATCAGGCAGGTATAACTCGAGGTGATCGAGGGGTGGGTAGGCCAGTTCCAGCAACCACTGGCGCGGGGCGGCGCCGGCCTCGGCGAGGGGACGCAGATCGACCTTGAGCCAGAACACCGAGGTGGAATAACCGGCGTTCAGTACCTCCTGGTGATGGGCGCGAAAGTTCTTGCCGAACCCCGGGGCGCTGACCTGGGCGATGCTGGCACTGCCGTCGAGGTCTTCATAGACCTGCAGCGCCTTGCCCAACGGAAGGTGCCGGGTAGCGTTGTCGAAATCGACCGCTCCGGCCAGCACGGGCAGCAAGCCCAGAAGCACAATCAGCAAATAGCGCATACAGCCCCAGCATGGCCTGTCCGGTCGCGTCGCGGTTGCCTCCCATCCGTTTGAGACGACGTGATCCGGCAGAACCCGTTTGTCGAGTTATCCGAGCACTCTAGCATAGCTTCGCAACCTGGCAATCGACCATATCAAAAAACAATGAAAAGGCTCTAGAACAATACTTTCAGAAGAAAATCAAAAATAAATCTGACCGATTGATCAGCAAAACTCATTTGTAGGACGATCCGTCCAAACAGGTTTGGTGGTAAGCTCGCCGACCATGAATACCTACAGCTCCCGCCCCGTTGTCCTCTGTCTCTCCGGCCACGACCCAAGTGGCGGCGCCGGCCTGCAGGCAGATATCGAAGCCCTGATCGCCCAAGGCTGTCATGCTGCGCCTGCAGTGACCGCCCTGACCGTGCAGGATACCGTCAACGTTTCCGACTTCCGTGTGCTCGACCGCGAGTGGGTGCTGGCCCAGGCCAACGCCGTACTGGCCGACTCCACGGTGGCCGCCGTCAAGCTGGGCATGCTCGGCTCGATCGACATGGTCGACACCGTCGCCGAACTGCTGGCCGCCCACCCGCACCTGCCGTTGGTCTGCGACCCGGTGTTGCGTGCCGGTGGTGGTGGCCGGCTGGGCAAGGACGAAGTGGGCTACGCCCTGCGCGAACGCCTGCTGCCGCTGGCGACCATCGCCACGCCCAACCTGCCAGAAGCGCGCATCCTCGCCGAACTGCCAGACGGCACGGCTGACGAGTGTGCTGAAAAACTCCTGCGGTTCTGTAGACACCTGCTGATTACCGGTGGTCACGGCGAAGAGCACGAAATTCACAACCGCCTGTACACCCAGGACGGCCAGCAGTACACCTGGACCTGCCAGCGCCTGCCTGGCAGCTACCATGGTTCGGGCTGCACCCTGGCCAGCGCCCTGGCCGGCCGCCTGGCACTCGGCGAGCAGTTGCAAAGCGCTGTGCGCACTGCCCTGGACTACACCTGGCGCACCCTGCGTGACGCCGAGCAGCTGGGCAAGGGCCAGTTCGTGCCGCGCCGCCTGCCCCTGGATTACTGTTCCTGATTCGAGGCCTTCAATGACGCTACGCGGTCTGTATGCCATCACCGACAGCCAGCTGCTCGCCGGCCGTTTCCTGTCCCATGTCGAGGCGGCCCTGGAAGGCGGCGTGTGCCTGCTGCAGTACCGCGACAAAAGTGACGACGCGGCGCGCCGCCTGCGCGAAGCCGAAGGGCTGATGAAGCTCTGCGAGCGCTATGGCACCCAGCTGCTCATCAACGATGACGCCGAACTGGCCGCGCGCCTGGGCGTCGGCGTGCACCTGGGGCAAACCGACGGCCCGCTGACCCCGGCCCGCGCCCTGCTCGGCCGCCAGGCGATCATCGGCTCCACCTGCCACGCAAGCCTCGACCTGGCCGCCCAGGCCGCCAGCGAAGGCGCCAGCTATGTGGCCTTCGGCCGCTTCTTCAATTCCGTCACCAAGCCGGGCGCCCCTGCTGCCAACGTCGAACTGCTGGAGCAGGCGCGCGCCCAGGTGAAACTGCCGATCGCGGTGATCGGCGGCATCACCCTCGACAACGCCGCCCCGCTGGTCGCCCACGGCGCCGACCTGCTGGCGGTGATCCACGGCCTGTTCGGTGCCGACAGCGCGCAGGAAGTCACCCGCCGCGCCCGCGCCTTCAATGCCTTGTTCGCATCCTGATTCGAGAGAACCTTCCATGTCCCGTTCCGAAGCCCTGTTCGCCCAAGCCCAGAAGCACATCCCCGGTGGCGTCAACTCGCCGGTCCGCGCTTTCAAGAGCGTCGGCGGCACGCCGCTGTTCTTCAAGCATGCCGAAGGCGCCTACGTCGTTGACGAGGACGACAAGCGCTACGTCGACTACGTGGGCTCCTGGGGCCCGATGATCCTCGGCCACGGCCACCCCGAGGTGCTCGATTCGGTACGCAGGCAGCTGGAGCACGGCCTGTCCTACGGCGCGCCGACCGCCATGGAAACCGAAATGGCCGACCTGGTCTGCTCGATCGTGCCTTCAATGGAAATGGTCCGCATGGTCAGCTCGGGCACCGAAGCCACCATGAGCGCCATCCGTCTGGCCCGTGGCTACACGGGCCGCGACGCCATCATCAAGTTCGAAGGTTGCTACCACGGTCACTCCGACAGCCTGCTGGTAAAAGCCGGTTCCGGCCTGCTGACCCAGGGTGTGCCGAGCTCTGCGGGCGTGCCGGCGGACTTCGCCAAGCACACCCTGACCCTGCCGTTCAACGACATCGCTGCAGTCGAGAAGACCCTGGCCGACGTCGGCCAGAGCGTGGCCTGCATCATTGTCGAGCCAGTGGCCGGCAACATGAACTGCGTACCACCGGCGCCAGGCTTCCTTGAGGGGCTGCGCGAACAGTGCGACAAGCATGGCGTGGTGCTGATCTTCGACGAAGTGATGACCGGTTTCCGTGTCTCGCTCGGCGGCGCCCAGGGCCACTACGGCATCAAGCCCGACCTGTCGACCTTCGGCAAGATCGTCGGCGGCGGCATGCCGGTCGGCTGCTTCGGTGGCAAGCGCGAAATCATGGGCTGCATCGCCCCGCTAGGCCCGGTCTACCAGGCGGGCACTTTGTCGGGCAACCCGCTGGCCATGGCCGCAGGCCTCACTACACTCAGGCTGATCAGCCGCCCGGGCTTCCACGCCGAGCTGACCGACTACACCAGCCGCATGCTCGACGGCCTGCAACAGCGCGCCGATGCCGCTGGTGTGCCGTTCGTCACCACCCAGGCGGGCGCCATGTTCGGCCTGTATTTCAGCGGTGCCGACGATATCGTCACCTTCGAAGACGTGATGGCCAGCGATGCCGACCGCTTCAAGCGCTTCTTCCACCTGATGCTTGACGGTGGCGTGTACCTGGCGCCGAGCGCGTTCGAGGCGGGCTTCACTTCCATTGCCCATGGTGACAAAGAGCTGCAGATCACCCTGGATGCGGCGGAAAAGGCTTTTGCTGCCCTGAAGTGATGGTTAGCCTGCACCAGCCTCTTCGCGGGTGAACCCGCTCCCACAGCTTATGTGGTGTAACTTGTGGGAGCGGGTTTACCCGCGAAGAGGCCGGTACAGGCAATAATTATTCATGCACAATCAGCTGACTTCCCCAACCAAGCAGAAATTCGAGTAAAACTTTGTAAGGTTGGCGCTGCTTATCCCATAATGTGCCACCAGAGACATTGGCCGCAGCTTTGCAGAGGTAAGTCGATCCCCATGAACCGCACCGGCCGCGCCCTGACACTGGGCTGCCTGTTGCTTCTTCAGCCCCTGCTGGCCCTGGCGGAGGGCGGTAACTCTTTGCTGATTCCGGCAACGGGCCGCTGCACCTTGAATGTTCAGCCTGAAGACCTGGCAAACGCCCTCAAGGCCTGCGAGCAGACGGCGACGACGGGGGATGCCCAGGCGCAGTTCGAACTGGGCGAGTTCTACTACACGCAAACGCCAAAAAACCTGAACAAGGCGCTGGACTGGTTCCAGAAGGCCTCGCTGCAGGGGCACGCCCAGGCGCAATACCGCCTGGGGGCGATGTTCTTCCACGGCGAAGGGGTCAAGGCCAACAACGTGCAGGCCTACATCCTGCTGAAGATGGCGGCGGTGAACGGCGCCGAAGATGCTCTGGACATGGCCGACGAAGTGACCGAGCAAATGCCCCGCGACGAGCTGGAGCATGCTACCCAGGTGCTCGGCCAGATCTTCCGCAAGTACCTGCTGGAACTGCAGAACGCCGAAGGCCGCACGCCGTTCTCGCCACTCCCCTGAGGGTTATTTTTCCGGCATCGGCATCGGGAACGGCATCACATTGCCGCCGCCCTTGGCCTCGCTGATCTTTGCCGTGCCCAAGCGCTCCACTTCATCGATGCGCACGATCGAGTGCATCGGCACGAAGCTGCGGATCACCCCCTCGAACTGGTTCTTGAGCTTTTCCTCGCTCGGGTCTACCACCAGTTGCGAGCGCTCGCCGAAGACGAACTCCTCGATTTCCAGAAAGCCCCACAGGTCGCTCTGGTAGATCTGCTTGGCATACATCTCGAAGACCTGCCCCTGGTTGAGGAAGATCACTTTATAGATGGCAGGTTCGCGTTTGCTCATGTCTGGCGGTATAACACATGCGTAAGAAAAGGAGCGCATCATAGCAGTGCCGGCCTCTTCGCGGGTGAACCCGCTCCCACAGGTTCTCCACCGGCCTTGAAAACGGCGCAGTACCTGTGGGAGCGGGTTCACCCGCGAAGAGGTCGGAACAGGCAGTACATACCGTTGAACGTTTCAGTGCTTTCGCCACTGCCATTCAAGGGTTATTCTTGAGATCAACTCCATCGCCGTCGAGCGGCTAAAAACGACCTTGAACGCACCCATACAACCCCATCGTTTCATCCTCGAACCTTTCGAGGCCCACCGTTTCGCCAACTTGTGCGGCCAGTTCGACGAGCACCTGCGCCTGATCGAGCAACGCCTGGCCATCGAGATCCGCAACCGCGGCAATCAGTTCGAACTGATCGGCGAACCCAAGACCACCTCCGCAGCCGAACAGCTGCTGCGCCGTCTCTACCGCGAGACCAAGGCCACCGACCTGTCGCCGGAAACGGTCCATCTGTACCTTCAGGAGTCGGCCGTCGAGAACATCGACAACCCGGCCGTCAACGAGGTCAGCGTGTCGCTGCGTACGCGCAAGGGCAATATCCGCCCGCGCGGGCTCAACCAGCAGCGCTACGTGAAGGAAATCCTCGGAAACGACATCAACTTCGGCGTCGGCCCGGCCGGTACCGGCAAGACCTACCTGGCCGTTGCCTGCGCCGTGGATGCGCTGGAGCGCGAGCAAGTGCGCCGTATCCTGCTGGTGCGCCCGGCGGTCGAGGCGGGTGAAAAGCTCGGCTTCCTGCCCGGCGACCTGGCCCAGAAGATCGACCCGTACCTGCGCCCGCTGTACGACGCCCTGTACGAAATGCTCGGCTTCGAGCACGTGGCCAAACTGATCGAACGCCAGGTGATCGAGATTGCCCCGCTGGCCTACATGCGTGGCCGCACCCTGAACAACAGCTTCATCATCCTCGACGAAAGCCAGAACACCACGCTGGAACAGATGAAGATGTTCCTCACCCGGATCGGCTTCGGCTCTACCGCCGTCATTACCGGCGACATCACCCAGGTCGACCTGCCACGTGGTACCAAGTCGGGCCTGGCGCACGTCATCGAAGTGCTGAAGGACGTTCCGGGGATCAGCTTTACCCACTTCCAACCCAAAGATGTGGTTCGTCACCCACTGGTGCAGCGCATTGTCGAGGCCTATGACCGCTTCGAAAGTCGCCAGGCCAACCCCGAGGCGCCCGGCAAAGATGCTTGAACTTGACCTGCAACGGGCCACGGATGCTGCCGCCCCGGATGACACCGCCTTCCGCCGCTGGTGCGAACTGGCCCTGCGCCAGCGCAGCGCCGACTCGGAAATGACCATTCGCCTGGTCGACGAAGCCGAGGGCCGCGAGCTGAACCATACCTGGCGGCACAAGGACTACGCGACCAATGTACTGTCGTTCCCGGCCGACGTGCCCGACGAGCTGCTCGATATCCCGCTGCTGGGCGACCTGGTGATCTGCGTGCCGGTGGTCGAGCGCGAAGCCGCTGAACAAGGCAAGTCACTGGAGGCGCACTGGGCGCACCTGGTCATCCACGGTTGCCTGCACCTGCTTGGCTACGACCACATCGACGATGACGAAGCCGAGGAAATGGAAAGCCTGGAACGGGAATTGCTGGCAGAACTGGGTCACCCTGACCCGTACGCCGACGATGAAACCGACTCACTCACACACTGATACACGAAGGATCACGAGAACCGCCATGAGCGAAGATCGATCGAGCAACGGGCAAAAGTCCTGGCTGGGTAAACTGACCCAGGCTTTTGCCCATGAGCCGAAAAACCGCCAGGAGCTCCTTGAGCTGCTGCGCGAAGCCCATCAGAACAAACTGCTGGACAGCGAAGCGCTGACCATTGTCGAAGGCGCCATACAGGTGGCCGACCTGCAGGTGCGCGACATCATGGTGCCGCGCTCGCAGATGATCAGCATCAAGGCCAGCCAGTCGCCGCGCGAATTCCTGCCGGCAGTGATCGAGGCCGCGCACTCGCGCTACCCGGTCATCGGCGAAAGCCACGACGATGTGCTCGGCATCCTGCTCGCCAAGGACCTGCTGCCGCTGATCCTCAAGGAAAACGGCGACAGCTTCAACATCAAGGACCTGCTGCGCCCGGCCACCTTCGTGCCTGAGTCCAAGCGCCTGAACGTGCTGCTGCGCGAGTTCCGTGCCAACCATAACCACATGGCCATTGTCATCGACGAATATGGCGGTGTGGCCGGCCTGGTCACCATCGAGGACGTGCTCGAGCAGATCGTCGGTGATATCGAGGACGAGCACGACGTCGAGGAAGACAGCTACATCAAGCCGCTGCCAAGCGGTGACTTCCTGGTCAAGGCACTGACCCCGATCGACAACTTCAACGAGTTCTTCGACAGCGAGTTCTCCGATGATGAGTTCGACACGGTCGGCGGCCTGGTGATGAGCGCCTTCGGCCACCTGCCCAAGCGCAACGAAACCACCGAGATCGGTTCGTACAAGTTCCGTATTCTCAACGCCGACAGCCGGCGGATACACTTGCTGCGCCTGACCCCGATTACCCGTTAAGGACAAACATGCGTTGGCTCACCCGCCCCGGCTGGCCCGGTAACCTGCTGGCCTTGGCGGCCGGCGCTTCCACCCTCCTGGCCCTGGCGCCATTCGATATCTGGCCGCTGGCCATCTTGTCGATTGCCATGCTCTACCTTGGCCTGCGCGAGCTCAGCCCGCGCCAGGCCATGTGGCGTGGCTGGTGGTTCGGCTTCGGCCTGTATGGCGCCGGCACCTGGTGGATCTACGTCAGCATGAACACCTACGGCGGTGCCTCGCCGCTGCTGGCAATCCTGCTGTTGCTGGCGTTCTTCGCAGCCCTGGCGTGGTTTTTCGCCCTGCCGACCTGGTTGTGGGCACGCTGGCTGCGGCGCAACGAAGCGCCATTGGCCGATGCCCTGTGCTTCGCCGCCCTGTGGCTGCTGCAAGAGGCGTTCCGCGGCTGGTTCCTGACCGGTTTCCCCTGGCTTTATGCCGGCTACAGCCAGCTGGATGGCCCGCTGGCCGGCCTGGCGCCGCTGGGTGGCGTATGGCTGGTGTCCTTCACCCTGGCCCTCACCGCCGCCCTGCTGTGCAACCTGCATCGCCTGCGCGCCCGCCCGTCGTTTCTGGCTGTCGGCTGCCTGTTGCTGCTGGCGCCTTGGGTACTGGGCCTGGCGCTCAAGGGCCATGCCTGGACCAAGCCGGCTGGCGACCCTCTCAAGGTTGCGGCTATCCAGGGTAACGTCGAGCAGGAAGTCAAATGGGACCCGGCGCACATTGACGCGCAGCTGGCGCTGTACCGTGACCTGAGCCTCAGCTCCAGGCCGGTCGACCTGCTGATCTGGCCGGAAACCGCAGTGCCGGTGCTGAAGGACCAGGCCCAGGGCTACATCGACGTGATGGGCCGGTTCGCCGCCGAGCGGCATTCGGCGCTGATCACCGGCGTGCCGGTGCGTGAAGTGGTGCACCACCAGCGCCGCTACTACAACGGCATTACCGTTACCGGCGAGGGCGATGGTACTTACCTCAAGCAGAAACTGGTGCCGTTTGGCGAATACGTGCCGCTGCAAGACATGCTGCGGGGTGCCATCGAGTTCTTCAACCTGCCCATGTCGGACTTCGCCCGCGGGCCGGAAGACCAGCCGTTGCTGCAGGCCAAGGGCTATCAGATCGCGCCGTATATCTGCTACGAAGTGGTCTACCCCGAATTCGCAGCCGGCCTGGCAGCGCGCAGCGACCTGCTGCTGACCATCAGCAACGACACCTGGTTCGGCACCTCGATCGGCCCGTTGCAGCACCTGCAGATGGCGCAGATGCGCGCCCTTGAAGCCGGCCGCTGGATGATCCGCGCCACCAACAACGGCGTCACCGCGCTGATCGACCCGTTTGGCCGCATTACCACGCAGGTGCCGCAGTTTCAGCAGGCGGTGTTGTATGGCGAGGTGGTGCCGATGCAGCAACTGACGCCGTACCTGCAATGGCGCTCGTGGCCGCTGGCCATCGTTTGTGTGCTGCTGCTGGGGTGGGCGCTGCTGGCCGGGCGTATTGCCAAGACTGTGTGAGTTTTCCTGTACCGGCCTCTTCGCGGGTGAACCCGCTCCCACAGGTACACCGCAGGCCATGGGTTTGTGCGGTCTCTGTGGGAGCGGGTTCACCCGCGAAGA
>NZ_JABMCW010000187.1:0-10828 GCF_013179705.1 Pseudomonas sp. CM25
AAACATCGGTACCGTGCAGGACGGCATGGCCACCCTCACCCGCGGGCCCAAGGTGCAGGATGCGCCAGGTGCCGGTGAGCTGGTGACACGCGGTGGCGCGGTGACTTTCGACAAGGTCGGCTTCAACTACAACGGCGAGCGGCAGGTGCTCAACGACCTGACCTTGCACATCCGCCCGGGTGAAAAAGTCGGGCTGGTGGGCCGCTCCGGGGCGGGCAAGTCCACCTTGATCAACCTGCTGCTGCGCTTCTACGACGTTGACAGTGGTGAAATCCTCATCGACGGGCAGAACGTGGCCAAGGTCACCCAGGACAGCCTGCGCAGCGCCATCGGCATGGTCACCCAGGACACCTCGCTGCTGCACCGCTCGATTCGCGACAACATTGCCTATGGCCGTCCCGATGCGACCGAGGCGCAGATCCGTGCCGCTGCTGCCAATGCCCAGGCCGATGGTTTCATCAGCCAGCTCAGCGACCGCCAAGGCCACAGCGGTTACGACACCTTGGTGGGTGAGCGCGGCATCAAGCTCTCCGGCGGCCAGCGCCAGCGCATCGCCATTGCCCGGGTGATGTTGAAGAACGCGCCGATCCTGCTGCTGGACGAAGCCACCAGTGCGCTGGACTCGGAGGTGGAAGTGGCGATTCAGGAAAGCCTGGATGAAATGATGCAGGGCAAGACTGTCATCGCCATCGCTCACCGGTTGTCTACCATCGCGGCCATGGACCGGCTGATCGTGATGGATGAAGGGCGCATCATCGAGCAAGGCACCCACGCCGAGTTGCTGGCAAAAAACGGCACCTACGCGCGGCTGTGGCAGCACCAGAGTGGCGGGTTCCTGGGTGAGGACCAGGGTGTGGCCGAGGCAGTGGAATAGGCCTTGGCGCTGCTGGCGCTCAGTCCAGAACCGGCCGCAGCAACGCCTGAGCCTCATACAAGGGCGGCAGATAGCGCAAGCGTATTTCATCAACACTCAACCGCGATGCGTGGGTGGTGATGGTCAGCGTGGCTTTCAGCCGCCCGGCCCGGTCCAGTAGCGGCACACCCAGCACGCGCATGCCGATTTCGTACTCCTGGTCAACGATACAGAAGCCCTGCCCCTTGATCCGCTGCAAATCTGCCTCCAGCTGCTGCCGGTCAGTCTGGGTGTAAGGCGTCAAGGCGCGCAGCGGGTTGCGCACAAAGTAGCCATCCCGCTCACCTTCATCCAGCCAGGCCAGCCAGATGCGCCCACTGGCGGTGCAATGCATCGGCACCCGCGAACCAGGCCTGATCGACAACGAAGCCACATGGCTGTAGCGGCTGCGCACCAGGTGGATGATTTCGTCACCATCGCGGGTGCCCACCGACACGTGTTCCTGGGTCTGCCGTGCCACCTGCTCGACAATCGGCCGCAGCATGCGCGGCAGTTGCGCCGAGTCCACATAGGCCTGGCCGATGCGCAGGGCCTTGGGCGTCAGCCAGTATTCGCGGCTGTCGGTTTCGGCAAAACCTTCGTGCACCAGCGTCAACAGAAAGCGCCGTGCGGCACTTGGGGTAAGGCCTGACAACCTGGCGGCCAGCGGCACGCTGAGGCGCGGCTGCTCGACGCTGAACAGCTGCATCAGCGCCAGGCCTTTTTGCAAGCCGGCGATGAGATCACGAGGGTGGATTTCTGGAATGGTCACGGAATCGGCTCACAAGCAGGATGCGAAAACGGCGATTAATTCGATAATCGCAACATGGATGCGATTATCGCATTAACTGCCACTCCCGCGCATTGTTGCACACGCGCTGCTGCATCAGGCTTGCCTCCACAACAACGCCAAGAAGGAGGTCAGCATGATTCGTGGTTCAACGGAACTGGTCGCTATCGTCGGTTCGCCCATCGCCCAGGTGAAGTCCCCGGAAAACTTCAACACCTGGTTTGCCCACAACAATTGCAACCTTGCCATGCTGCCCATCGACCTGCAGGAAACGGCGCTGGACAGCTTTGCCGGCAGCCTGCGCGGCTGGCAGAACCTGCGCGGTTGCGTAGTTACCGTGCCTTACAAGCAGGCCCTGGCCAGCCGCCTGGACGGCCTGAGCGAGCGTGCGGCCGCACTGGGCTCGGTCAATGTGATCCGCCGCGAGCGTGACGGCCGCCTGCTGGGCGACAACGTGGATGGCGCCGGTTTTCTGGGGGCCGCGCGCAAGCATGGCTTTGAGCCGACCGGCAAACGGGCGCTGGTGATTGGCTGCGGCGGAGTCGGCAGTGCCATTGCCTATGCACTGGGCGAGGCCGGCATCGCCAGCATTACCCTGCATGACCCCAGCGCCATGCGAATGGGCGCGGTATGCGAGCTGCTCGGCAATGCCTTCCCCGAAATCGCTATCAACACGCAGTTCTATGGCCTGGAGGACTTCGACCTGGTCGCCAACGCCTCCCCCGTCGGCATGGGCGCAAGCGCGGAGCTGCCGCTGTCAGCCGCCCTGCTGGCCACCTTGCAGCCCGACACCCTGGTGGCCGATGTAGTCACCTCGCCCGAGATCACCCCACTGCTGAACCGGGCACGCCAGGTAGGCTGCGCGATCCAGACCGGGCCGCAAATGGCCTTCGCCCAACTCGGCCACCTCGGCGCATTCATGGGCGTCACGCCGCTGGAGATCTGAAGCCATGGCAACTCTCGAACACAGCGTTGACCTGATCGTCCTCGGCAGCGGCGCCGGCGGCTTGGCTGCCGCCGCCACGGCCGCCCGCCGCGGGCTCAAGGTACTGGTGGCGGAAAAGGCCGGGCAGTTTGGCGGTACCTCGGCGATTTCCGGCGGGGCGGTGTGGCTGTACGGCACCGACCAGGCCCGTGCCGCTGGCGCCGAGGACTCACCCGCAGCCATGCGCACCTATCTTGAACATGTCATTGGCGATGGCTACGACCCCGCCCTGGTCGATGCCTTCATCGAGCACGGTCATCAGGCGCTGCGCTGGCTGGAGCAGCACACCGAACTGCGCTACAGCCTGCGCCCACACTCGCCGGATTATTACCCGGATGCGCCCGGCGCCACCCAGTTCGGTCGGGCGCTGGAAATGGTCGAGTACGACGGCAAGCACCTTGGCCCGCGTTTCAAGGACTTGAAAATGCCACCGCCTGGCATGCTGCTGTTCGGCGGCATGATGGACAACCGCGTGGATATCCAGCACTTCCTAAACCTACGCCGCTCGCCCGGGTCACTGTGGCATTGCCTGAAGCTGATGGCGCGCTATGCACGGGACCGCCTGCACCACCCGCGTGGCACCCGGCTGACCACCGGCAACGCGTTGATCGCGCGCCTGGCCACCAGCGCATTCGCCCACGGCGCGCAGCTGTGGTTGCGCAGCGAGGCACTGGAGCTGATCGTCGAACGCGGCGCGGTGACAGGCGTGGTGGTGCAGCGCGAGGGCCGCCGTGAGCGGGTACTGGCCCGCGGCGGTGTGGTGTGCGCCATGGGTGGGTTCGCTGCCGGCGCTCTGGCTGCCAGCTACCGCCCAGCCCTGGGTGTGTCGCACCTGAGCATGTCGCCATGCAGCAATGACGGGGCCGCCTTGCGCCTTGGTCAAGCTGTGTCGGCAGCCGTGGGCGAGGGCCTGGCGGCCAATTTCTTCTGGGCACCGGTTTCTGAACTGCGCCATGCCGGTGGCGAGCGCGAGCGCTTTCCGCATCTGGTCACCGACCGCGCCAAACCAGGGGTGATCGCGGTGGACCCAAGCGGGCGCCGCTTCGTCAACGAGTCCGACTCGTACCACCACTTTGTGCAGACCATGTTCGCCAAAGGCATTGCCAACTGCTGGCTGGTCTGCGATGCCGAGGCGATGAACCGTTACGGGCTCGGTCTGGCGCGACCAAAACCGGTGAACAACCAGGCGTTGATCGACGCCAGCTATCTGTACCGCGCCGCAACGCCCCAAGCCCTGGCCCAGGCGATCGGCATCGACCCGCAGGTATTCGCAACGACCCTGGAGCAGTTCAACAGCGATGCCCGCAACGGCATCGACCGCGCGTTCGACAAAGGCGGCAACAGTTACAACCGCTACATGGGCGACCCGCAGCACACGCCCAACCCGTGCCTGGCGCCGCTCGCCAGCGGCCCCTACTACGCCATCCGCGTCCACACCGGCGACCTCGGTTCGGCCTGCGGCCTGGTAACCGACGTCAATGCCAACGTACTGGACCGCAACGCTCAGCCCATCAGCGGGCTGTACGCAGTCGGCAACGACATGAACTCGATGATGAAAGGCACGTACCCAGGCCCCGGTATCACCCTGGGTCCCGCCCTCACCTTCGGCTGGCTCGCTGCCAACCACATCACCGCGCGCCTGCAGGCGCCGACCACTCAAACGGAGACTCACGCATGTACTACGAACTGAGAACCTACACCCTCGATCCGCTGAAAATGGCTGACTGGCTGGCCCTGTACCAGAGCCACGCGCTGGAAGTACAAAGCGAGCACCTGGGCAACCTGGTCGGCTTCTTTGCCAGTGAGTTCGGCGACGCCAACCAGGTGGTGCACATGTGGGGCTATGCCAGCCTCGACGAGCGTATGGCACGGCGCGCCGCCATGGCTGCAGACCCGCGCTGGGCGGAGTTTTCGCGGCGCAACCGCGAGCTGGGTGCAGTACTGCACCTGCAGTCACGGCTGCTGCGGCCCACCGGCTTTTCGCCGCTGCAGTAAGCGCACGCCCTTTCTTTCAATGCCTGAGCGAAACCCCACATGCATCCCCTCGAATGTGACGTACTCGTCATCGGCTCTGGCGCCTCTGGCCTGGCTGCCGCCGTTACTGCCGCGCACCACGGCCTGCAGGTGATCGTCGCAGACAAAGCCAGCCAGCTGGGCGGCACCAGCGCCTGGTCGGGGGGCTGGTTGTGGATACCACGCAACCCGCTCGCCATCGCCGACGGCATCGTCGAAGCCGACGATGCCCCGGAGCGCTACCTGCGTGCGCAAACCCACAGCTGTGAGCTGGACGCGCGCCAGCGTGCGTTCCTGCAGCATGGGCCGGAAATGGTGGCGTTTTTCCAGCAACACACTGCCGTGCAGTTCCAATCCGGCAACCGCATGCCCGACATGCACGAAGGCGACGGCAGCGCACGCGGCGGCCGGTCGCTGTGTGCGCTGCCTTTCGATGGGCGCCTGCTTGGGCCTTGGCTGCACAGGTTGCGCCCGCCGCTGGATATCGTCAGCCTGGCCGGCATGGGCATCGCCGGTGGGGCAGACATGGCTGCTTTCTTCAACGCCACGCGCTCGCCCAAGGCCGCATGGCATGTCGGCAAGCGCCTGCTGCGCCACGGCCGTGACCTGATGCTGTACCGTCGCGGCCGGCAATTGGTCAATGGCAACGCACTGGTGGCACGCCTGCTGCGCAGCGCCCTTGACCTTGGCGTCACGCTGCTGACTGACAAGCCGGCCAGCCGCCTGCTGGGTGACGGGCGGGTCAATGGCGCGGCGTTCGCCGACGGCCAGGTGATCCACGCCCGCCGGGGTGTGGTGCTCGCCTGCGGTGGCTTCGCGCATGATCGTCAGCGCATCGCGCAACTGATGCCGCACGCGCCGGACGGTGTGCAGCATTACTGCGCAGCGCCCAGGGAAAACAGCGGTGACGGCCTGCGCCTGGGCGAGCAAGCTGGCGGCCGGATCGGCACCCCATTGTCCCAGGCTGGCGCCTGGGCACCGGTATCCAGGGTGCCGTATGGCGATGGCCGTTTCGGCCACTTTCCGCACCTGATCGACCGCGCAAAACCTGGCTTTATCGCCGTGCGTCGCGACGGCCGACGCTTCGTCAACGAAGCGGATTGCTACCATGACTTCATGAATGCACTGTTCGCCGCTACGCCACAGGGAGAGCCTTACGAGGCATGGTTGATCTGCGACCACGCCGCACAACGTCGCTATGGCATCGGCTGGGCAAAACCCTTCCCCTTCCCTACTCGCTATTATCAGCGCTGCGGCTATTTGCACAGCGGCCGCACGCTGGCGCAACTGGCGCAGCGCTGCGGGATCGACGCTGGGCAGTTGCAGCGCACGGTAGAGGGTTTCAACCACCATGCGGGCCAGGGTGAAGACCCAGCCTTCCAGCGCGGGGCTTCAGCCTACAACCAGGCGCAGGGCGAACCGTTGCAGGCCCCCAACCCGTCGCTGCGGCCGCTGCTGCACGGGCCGTTCCATGCGGTGAAACTGCTGCCGGGCAGCCTGGGTACCTTTGCCGGCCTGGCGACCGACAGTTCGGCCCGCGTGCTGGACCACGCGGCGCAGCCGATTCCCGGGCTGTATGCGGTGGGCAACGACATGCACAGCGTGATGGGCGGGCATTATCCCAGCGGCGGCATTACCCTTGGGCCGGGGATGACGTTCGGTTACCTGGCCGGCAGGGGGATGAGCGGGTTGTAGCCGCCAAATTCACAGCCGAACATGCGCTCGATTATGGTGCTTTGTCGGTACATGGGCCGGTCTAACAGTCTGGCAACGCGGGCTTGGATTTGCGCTTAACCGAGCGCAGCGGATCACGGATTGAATCCTGTACTATGAGGAAAACGTCGGCGCCGCGTTATGCAGCGCGGTGCTCAAGCGGCGGGAATATACAGCTTCTGCCGACCTCGGACGTGTCAAAGCACGTCTACGTGATGGGCTCTAAGCTGGTCTGTTTTATCTCGCGAAGCAACACCGGAGCACCGCCCCAGCATCACACACACGCCATGAAACACATTCGATACGTCATGCGAGCCCGTCCCTACTGAGTCTTGATGAAAATATCGGTGGCCACATCTCAGGCCTAGAGCGAGGGTTCGTAATGCTCTCCCACCAGAGAACTCCTATTACGTTCATAGCAAGCTATGGACAACATCTTCGCTCCTGAAACCGTCAATGTGTCTCTGGGAATTCTGCATGCACCCTTACGCTTCGCGGCGATTAGGTATTAATCTCCGCTTGCGTCTCATCCACAGCAAGCATACGGGAGTGGGTCCGTGACTAATAGACCCACTTAGGTGTACAGATAGGCTTATTGACACGTCTGGTCATTGTAAAATCTTTGGATCATGCCAACGGCGACCTTGGACTCAATACAGTTCTTCAATACAGACATGTATTGACTGCATATGGTCCGTGAGAAAAGCACACAGACAGTTGCACCATGATTAGCAGCACACCTAAAGAAGCGGGCGTAAAATTAGTGACGTAACTAGCAGCCTAACAAATGACAGAATCAAGCAGTGCAACCAAACCACCTCCAGCGAACGGAAGAAGCCAGCGACTTTACATCAACTTCCAAGTAGTACTCAGTCTTGAAAGATCAGCCATCACATACTGCACCAAAACTTTTATTCGTTTCGAAACATGATGTCCAGGCTGATACACCATCCAGGCAGTGCCTTGCAATGCGCCCTTGTAGATCCAATCGGGTAAAATCTTAATCAATTGATTACTGCGCAGCGCATCGATAGCCAAACAGACTGGAAGGCACGACACTCCAACCCCAGATATCGTAGCCGTCAGCGCAGCTTCTGGGCAATCCGAAAGATATCTACCAGGAATGGGTACGTCACAGTTCTCATGCGACGACCTGAACTTCCAATACTGTTTATCAAGATCCCCAACAAAAGGGATACAGCTGTGAGCGGCCAATTCGGAGGGATGAGCAATGAGGCCGACCTTACTGATATAACTAGCCGATGAGCATAACACGAAATCCACATCAAATAAGCGGCGTGCGACCATCCCTTCTGGCGGCTTTTCAGTGACAATTATTCCTACATCAATGCTGTCAGTGACAAAATCAAACCGCTCCCCACACACAAGCTGAACATTGACATCTCGATAAGCTGACAAAAAGCCAGGGATTAGCTTACTACACGTAGCATACAAAGACTTTGGCACCCCCATCCGAACTAACCCCTGAGGGTTATCGACCAATTTATCTTTGACTCGAAAAATATTTGCGGAGGACTCTAAGACCAATTTACAGTACTCGTAAATTTGCTCACCCTCAGCATTGACCTTCAAACTTCTAGTAGTCCGCTCTATCAGCCGTAGCGAAAGAATATTTTCTAGCTTTGTTATTTGTTTACTAACTGCAGATGCCGTCACACCAATTCTCACGGAAGCCTCAACGAAACTTCCAGTCTCGACCACCACAGCGAAGGCAGCCATGCATGGCAAAATGTCCACATGATCCTTAGGCAAATAGCTCTTAGATTCCATTTTGAGCACTCTGTATGATTAATAGAAGTTACATACCACCCGCATTTCCAGCACCGAATCATGCGATAATCACAAACTTCTTAAAAGGCGTGAAGCACCACAGCGCCTAGTAAAACCAAGCACACTCCCAGCAATTGACCCAAGAACAATCTTTCTTTGTACATAAAATAGCCAATAATTGCAGCCACCCCACCCGAAAGCGTACTAATCACTGTCACAATGGCTACCGACCCCTCAAGCACGCCAAATGAGAAGGCTGCAAATCCACCAAGATTGAAAATACTAGCGGCGCTTAGAGAGAAACAGGCCTTTACACTCCCTTTATGCGGTTTCTTCTCATGATTAAATAAGATAAGCAGAGTCACAACACCTATAAGATAGCTAAGCCACAGCATATTGACTGGCCCAACAGCCGGTAACGTGTATTTACCCTGGACCCAAAAGCTGGTGCCATAGAGACCTGCAGCTAGCAACGCATAAATAACCGCAGCCTTTTCATTGCCATATGAATTGACTCTAGCCGTACGGTGCCCAGCACCCACAAGCCATATGCCAAAAGCACAGATAGTTATACCTGCTACTTGATATAATGTGAGTACGTCCCCGCTCAGCCAAGCGAGAATTGTAGTGACGACACCGTAGGAAGTAATCAGCGGCGCCACGATTGAAGTGCGCCCCTGAGTCAATGCTTTGGTGAGAAAAAAAGCACCTGCCAAAGTTAGCACGGCCGCGATAATGCAAACCAGAATAATCGTTCCGGTGGCTTCGCGAAGAACTATCAAGCTATCTGATGACAGACCTAGGAATATACTCAAAACCACCAGGCCAATTAGCTGACTATAAAACACTGAGCGCCTTACACCAAGTGATCTGCCATTTACACTTACTAGATAATCTGTAACCCCCCAACACACAGCTGCCAACAACCCCATTAAAACATCCACAGCGCACCTCTCTTATTGTTTTCATCAAATTTATTTTATCGGAAAAACCCCTCCGTGCTGGAATTTATTTAACAGACTGAGTAGCGGCAGTGTCAACAGCGTAGACACGACCGATAGTAACAAAAGCACATTATAGGAATCGTCTGACAAGAGAGATGAGCTATGCCCTACAGATAAAACTACCAGTTCTGCGGTCCCTTTGGTTGACATCAACACCCCAAGCACCAGAGAGTCACGCCGTTCCATATTCAGGATGATTCCCGAAACGAATGAACTCATTACTTTACTTGCCACTGCAGCAATCACAAAAATCACGAGCCAAATCCAAAGTCGCGATTCAAAACCGGAAAAGGATATCATCGCCCCTGTGCCGATGAAAAAAATAGGAACCATAACAACTCGTAGATTTCCCTCCCATTTCTCCCATGCATACCCGATCCCTTTAATATCTCCAAAAGTAAAGACCGCCACAATCACGCCTATGGAATAATGAAAACCTAGGCCATGGGTTACACCCGCACAGAGCAGCACAAAAAGAAAGATGATCAATATCTCTCCTGGACGAGAAGACTCGGCCCTTAAATTCAAACGTAAGGTGACAGCCCTGAAGATAATTGCCACCAACAAGAACGACGTCAGGCCGGTAGCGCGCAACAGAAACGAAGAGTCCTCCCCCTGTGGCTTACCCCAAAACCCAACTACAACCGATAGCATTATCCATGCGAAAGCGTCGGTATAGATGGCAGTTGCTAAAGCAGTCCCTCCAACAGACTGACTTATGTATTTTGAGCGCTCAATTATCAAAGCCAGCACCGGTAGCGCCGTTACAGATAAAGCTATCCCACAAAAAAGAACATAACCAAGCGCTGACTCGCTTGAAGCCAAGTCCTCCACGGACCAATACCCGAGCAACATACCCACAAAAAAAGGAACAGTTATACTAAAAAAAGCCATCACCAGTATTGATCTATTACTCAGCGCCCCATTATCGAGGCTAGAAACCCGCCAACCGATCTCAATTAGTATCCAAATAAGCCCAACTTCACTTAGCCCCTGTAATAGCTCAACAGCACTCAGTAGATCAACGAAGGGGAAGATCTCAGGTAAATAAGTTCCTAAAAGATGTGGCCCCACTAGCACCCCTGCAAGGATATCTCCAATAAATTCCGGCTGACCTAATGCGGCCACCAGCTTTCGAGATAACCAGCAAACCAAAATCACTACCAAAAGCGTCAGACTTAAATTATACACTGACTCCTCCCTAACAAACTCTCTGAGCCCTTAAAGTCAGGCTCGATATTGCAGCGTAAGCAATCTGTGAACTAACTCCGACTCAGCCTGTAAGATTTTTAAATCTTCGTGAATAAGATAAACCATTCCCCAAGAAGAAAGGAAATCCACCGTTACTCCAACAAGCTCACCTACCGCAACATGCAAGCTCATCATATGGAAAGACTCTAAATGCTTTACTAGCTCCACTCCATTGAACCCTTCTACTACCCCTGACCTTTCAGAAACCAAACAGCAAACACAGAAATGCTTTTGAAATTTCAATTTACGCGTGGAACATACTTCTTTACTTAGATATATATCCAACGCCAATTCATAACAATCAATACCTGTGCAAACCTCAATCAACTTTGGTACAAATGCACCTGGCATGCGACCATTTTGTTCAATCAACACGGGTCCCTCCGGAC
>NZ_JABMCW010000188.1:0-10802 GCF_013179705.1 Pseudomonas sp. CM25
AGTCGCGTTTCCAGCAGCGCTTCGAGCTCCTTGAGGGTTTTCGAGATGGCCGGCTGGCTGATTGCCAGGCTGTCGGCCGCCCTGGCCAGGCTGCCCTGCCGGGCAATCTCCAGGAAGCACAGCAGGTGGCGGTACTTGATGCGGGTGTCGAGGTTCATGCTGGCAAGCTTACCGCATCGCCACCTGCGGCGTATCCGGGTCGCGCTGCTGGCGGCGGAACTGCCCGGGTGGCAGGCCGTGGATCTGGCGGAAACGTCGGGAAAAGTAGGCTTCGTCGGCAAAGCCACACAGCCGTGCCACCTCGCCCACCGGGCGGCTGCCGTTGAGCAGGTAGTTGCGTGCGGCGTGCATGCGCCGCTCCAGCACCAGCTCGCTGAAGGTCTTGCCGATTTCCTTGCGCAACCAGTGGGTCAGGTAGGTGGGCGACAGGTAGGTGGCGGCGGCGACCTTCTGCAGGTTCAGGTCGGGGTCGTCGATATGCCGGCGCAGGTATTCGCTCATGCGGCCCAGCGCAGCGCGGCGGCTGAGCTGCGCTGCATTGCTGTCGGCCAGTTCACGCAGCGGCTCGGCATACAGGCCACAGACCTGGCCGATCAGTTGCAGCAACAGGCCCTTGAGGATTTCGCGGGTGCCGAAGCGGCGGTTGGCATCCAGTGCACGCATGCGGTCGAGAACTTGCCGCAGCTCGGCAAAGTCGGCCTCGCCCAGGCAAAAGTCGAGATGCTCCTGAAAGCGGAACGGTGACAGCTCCGGCGCCTGCAGGATCGACACCTCTTCCAGATCCATCGGGTCACAGGCCAGGTGCGGCAGCAGGAACGTCTGGGAGAAGTTGATCACCACAAAGTCACTGTCGAGCGGGTGCGGAATCACATGCACCCGGTGCGGCAGGATGAAGGCCAGGGTGTTGCGCTTGAAGGGGCGCTGCACGCTGCCGATGTGTTGCACCGTGTCACCGCCGAAGTTGACCTGGATCTGGAAGTACTCGTGGCGATGCGGCGAGGTTTCGGCGGGGCGCCCGCGCTGGTCGCGGATGTAGAAGTCCATCAGCTCGCTGCGCTGCTGCATGACGTAGGTCGGGACCTCGCGCTTTGGGGGCATTGGGCTGGCTCCAGGTTCTAGGTAAAAAGTTGCCTGTGCGGGCCTCTTCGCGGGTAAACCCGCTCCCACAGGTACAGCGCAGCTCCCAAATCATGTGCTGACTCTGTGGGAGCGGGTTCACCCGCGAAGAGGCCCGACGAGGCAAGGCAAGTTGTACGATGTCCAAGCTTTTCAAATTAAACCTGTCTGCAAAAAACCGCGCAACCTTGAACCCCCACAGCCCTCTAAAAATGCGACACCCAGCAGAAAAAACAATCAAAACCCCGCCTTCCGATTTTTTTGGACAGTTCAGCCCTCCCCCGCCTTTAGTGAAAAAAACGGTCTAAAACCAACGTTGCATTCAACAAGTCGTACGACCACCTTAGTAAAGGGACTGCAGCCCAACCTCTATCAACAACAACAAACGAGGTCGACTCATGTCGAGCACGCCTACCCCCCGCGCCGCGTCGTCGTACGCGCTGGACGCGGCCCCTGCCCAGCGCCTGCCCACCCGCCGCCGCTGGTTCATGCTGTCGCTGCTGCTGGTGGCGACCATCATCAACTACGTCGACCGGGTGAACATTTCCATCGCCGCGCCGTTCATGGCCAAGGACTTGGGCCTGGACAAGGTCGAGATGGGCCTGATCTTCTCCGCCTTCGCCTGGACCTACGCCCTGGCCCTGGTGCCGGCAGGCTTCATCGCCGACCGCTTCGGCTCGCGCCTGACCTACGGCGTGTCGCTGATCAGCTGGTCGGCGGTGACCGTGGCCCAGGGCCTGGCCAGCGGCTTTGCCTCGCTGTTCGGCCTGCGCCTGGCGGTCGGCGCCATGGAAGCCCCGGCCTTCCCGGCCAACAGCCGCGCCGTCACCGTGTGGTTCCCCGCCCGCGAGCGCGGCATGGCCAGCAGCATCTACGTGTGCGGCCAGTACCTGGGCACTGCGCTGTTCACCGGCGCCCTGCTATGGCTCGCGACGACCTACGACTGGCGGCATGTGTTCTACAGCACCGGCCTGGTCGGCATCGTGTTTGGCGTGGTGTGGCTGTTCCTGTACCGCGACCCGCTGAACTGCAAGAAGGTCAGCAAGGAAGAGCTGGCCTACATCGAGAACGGCGGCGGCCTGATCAAGAGCAGCCAGGAACGCACCCGTTTCGACTGGCGCCAAGTGGCCGAGCTGTTCCGCTACCGCCAGGTGTGGGCGATCTGCCTGGGCAAGTTCGCCAGCACCTCGGCGCTGTACTTCTTCCTCACCTGGTTCCCCACCTACCTGATCGAAGAGCGCCAGCTGACGTTGATCAAGGTCGGCATCTTCGCGGTCATGCCATTCATCGGGGCCACGGTCGGCATCCTGCTGGCGGGCATCGTCTCCGACCTTCTGATCCGCAAGGGCTACTCGCTGTCGTTCGCCCGCAAGCTGCCGCTGGTGGTGGGCTCGATGCTGGGCATGTCGATCGTGCTGGTGAACTTCACCGACTCGAACGTGCTGTGCATCGCCGTCCTCACCCTGGCGTTCTTCGCCCAAGGTATCGCTTCGTCGTCATGGGCGGCGGTGTCGGAAGTGGCCCCCAAGGAGCTTATCGGCCTGACCGGCGGGGTTACCAGCCTGGCCGCGAACATTGGCGGCATCGTCACGCCGATCGTGATTGGCGCGATCGTGCATGCCAGCGGTTCGTTCGCCATGGCGTTCTGGTTCATTGGCGGGGTGGCGTTGATGGGGACGCTTTCGTATTCGCTGCTGCTTGGGAAGCTGTATCGCATTGAGCTGAAGACGGCTGACTGAGCCTGAGGTGTTGTGGCTGTACTGGCTTCTTCGCGGCTAAAGCCGCTCCTGCAGGGGTAGCGTCAACCCCGAGGGCACACCGTCCCCCTGCAGGAGCACCTTACCCGCGAAGAGGCCAGCACAGGTTACTTGGATAGTCCAACCCAACCCCGCTTTCGTCCAACTTTGCCGGCCAGCCTGTGACATACGCTGGCCACTCCAGAACGGAGGATCCACCCATGACTTACCTGTTCAACCCGCCGGCCATCGTCAGCCTGCCGATCCGCGGCAGCGATGCGCGCTTTCCGGTCGGCCGGGTGTTCTGCCTGGGCCGCAACTACCCATGGCCGGAAACCTACGGCCCGGCGCCACAGGAGCCGGTGTTCTTCATGAAACCGGCAAGCAATGTGGTCGAGGCAGCGGGAGAGCTGCCCTTCCCGCCGCAGACCGACGAGTTCTGCCACGAAATCGAGCTGGTCGCGGCCATCGCCAAGGGCGGTGCCAACATTGCCCCGGAACATGCCCTGGAACACGTGTTCGGCTTTGCCGCCGGCCTGGACATGACCCGTCGCGATCACCAGCGCAAGGCCAAGGCCGAGGGCCTGCCATGGGAAGCGGCCAAAGTGTTCGAGGCATCGGCACCCATGACCGCCATCGTCCCCGCCAGCGAATGCGCCTGGCCGCTGAATGCGGCGCTGTGGCTGCAGGTCAATGGCCAGGAGCGCCAGCGCGCGCACCTCAGTCAGCAGACCTGGGCGTTGGCCGAAGTCATCAGCCGGCTGTCCCGCCAGCTGCCGCTACGCCCGGGCGACCTGATCATGACCGGCAGCCCGCCCGGCGTGGCGCCGCTGAACCCGGGCGACACGATCCATGCCGGCATCGACGGTATCGGCGAACTGCACCTGCGCGTCGGCCCCCGCCCTGTCGGGCAAGCCGCCAACGCTGCCTGATTCCCCTGGAGTGACGAAATGAAGCAGAACAAGAAAATCGCTTTGGTCACCGGCGCCAGCAGCGGCATCGGCCGCGCGGTCGCCCTCGCCTTGCTGGAAGACGGCTTCAGCCTGGTCCTCGCCGGGCGCCGCCGCGAACCGCTGCAAGCAGTCGTCGAACACGCGCAGGCAGCGGGCGGTGAAGCCATGGCTGTACCCACTGACGTGCGCGATGAACAGAGCGTCGCGCAGCTGTTCGCCACCATCGAGGAGGTACATGGCCGCCTGGACGTGATCTTCAACAATGCCGGCATCAACGCCCCCGCCGTACCGGTCGACGAGCTACCGCTGGAAAACTGGCGCAACGTCATCGCCACCAACGTCGACGGGGTGTTCCTCTGTGCCCGTGCGGCCTTCGGCCTGATGCGCCGCCAGCAGCCGCAAGGCGGGCGGATCATCAACAACGGCTCGATCTCGGCGCATACCCCGCGCCCGTTCACCGCGCCCTACACCGCCAGCAAGCATGCGGTGCTGGGCCTGACCAAGGCACTGGCGCTGGATGGCCGGCCTTACAACATCGTCTGTAGCCAGGTGGACATCGGCAACGCCCTGACCGAGCTGTCCGAACGCATGACCCGTGGTGTGCGCCAGGCCAATGGCGAGATCGCCGCCGAGCCGATGCTCGACGTGCGCCATGTGGCCGACGCGGTGCGCTACATCGCCGCGCTGCCGCTGGACGCCAACGTACTGAACATGACCGTGATGGCCAGCAACATGCCATTCGTTGGCCGTGGCTGAACCTTGTTTTCGATGAGCCCTGTTCCTGATGGAGTGACCGATGAAACCAGAAGTCCTGCAACTTAGCCCGATCCTCATCCCGCAGATCCGTGAGCGCCTTGAACAGTTGTTCACCGTACACCGCTACTACGAACAGGCCGACAAGGAGGCCTATGTCAGCCAGCATGCCGACAATATTCGCGGCGTGATCACCGGCGGCCACACTGGTATCAGCCAGGCGCTGATGGCGCGCCTGCCCAATCTGGAAGTGATTGCGGTCAACGGTGTCGGCACCGACGCGATCGACCTGGCCTACGCCCGCGACCGCGGCATCCAGGTGACAGCGACCATCGGTGCCCTAACCGAAGACGTCGCCGATCTCGCCATCGGCATGCTGATCGGTTTGTGCCGGGGTATCTGCACCGGTGACCGTTTCGTGCGCGCCGGCCATTGGGCCACCAGTCCCACGCCGCTGGCGCCGTTGCCGCTGGCCCGTCAAGTGTCGGGCATGCGCGTGGGCATCGTCGGCATGGGCCGGGTCGGCCGCGCGGTGGCGCAGCGGGCGGCCGCGTTCGGTTGCCCGATTCGCTACACCGACCTGCAGGCGCTGGATGTGCCTTACGGCTTCGAGGCCGACCTGCTGCAGCTGGCCAAGGACAGCGATGCGCTGATCCTTGCAGCGGCGGCCGACAAGGGTGAGGCGCTGATCAATCGCGACGTGCTGCGGGCCTTGGGCAGCGAGGGTTACCTGATCAACATCGCGCGCGGCAAGCTGGTGGATGAGCCCGCCTTGACCGCTGCGTTGCAGGCCGGCGAGATCGCGGGGGCGGGGCTGGATGTGTTTGCCGATGAACCGCGAGCGCCCGAGGCGTTGTTCGAGCGTGAGGATGTGGTGCTGCAGCCGCATCGCGCCAGTGCCACGGTGCAGACCCGCACGCGCATGGGCGAGATGGTGGTGGCCAGCCTGGTGGATGTGTTTGCCGGGCATAAACCTCAAGGGCTGGTGATCTAGGCCACCTGTCCCGGCCTCTTCGCGGGTAAACCTGCTCCTGCAACGGGACGCGATCTGTCAGGAGCGGGTTTACCCGCGAAAGGGCCGGCACGGGCAATGCACCATGATCAGGCTACCGCCAATTCCACCCACTCACCCTTCAACCGCACCGGCCACACCCGCAACCGCTGGCCCCCATCATCCAGGCATGCCCCGCTCTGCAAGCTGAAGCGCTGCTTGTACAACGGCGCGGCCACAACCAGTTCCCCTTGCACGCTACCGACCAGCCCGCGGCCGATGATGTTGGCGCCGGAGCGTGGGTCGCGGTTGTCCACCGCGTACAGGGTTTGGGCTTGCCCAGGAAGATAGAACAGCGCGACCTGGGCACCGTCGAGCCACACCACCACGCCAGAATCGGCCACCAGGTCTTGCGCCCGGCATACCGCCTGCCAGTTTTCGCGGGTTTTCACAGCAGCATTGGACAGATTCATCAGACAGCCTCCTCGACAGTAGGGATCAGGTGCAACGGCGCCGCCGGTCGGCGTTGTTCACGTTCGCGCACGAAATGTACGTCCGGGTCGGCGCGATGGTCGTTGACGAAGGTGCGGAAGCGCTTGAGCTTTTCCGGGTCGTTGAGGGCGTTGGCCCATTCGCATTCATACTGCTCGACCACATGCTGCATCTGCGCCTCCAGCTCGTGGGCCAGGCCCAGGCTGTCGTCGAGGACCACCTGCTTCAGGTAGTCCAGCCCGCCCTCCAGGTTCTCGCGCCACACCGACGTGCGCTGCAGCTTGTCGGCGGTGCGGATGTAGAACATCAGCACGCGGTCGATCAACCGCACCAGGGTCTCGTCGTCGAGGTCGGTAGCGAACAGTTCGGCATGCCGCGGGCGCATGCCGCCATTGCCACACACGTAGAGGTTCCAGCCCTTGTCGGTGGCGATCACGCCGATGTCCTTGCTCTGCGCCTCGGCACATTCGCGGGTGCAGCCAGATACCGCGAACTTGAGCTTGTGCGGGCTGCGCAGGCCCTTGTAGCGGTCTTCCAGGCGCAGGGCCATGGCGACACTGTCCTGCACGCCGTAGCGGCACCAGGTGCTGCCCACGCACGACTTCACCGTGCGGGTCGACTTGCCATAAGCGTGGCCGGTCTCGAAACCGGCTTCGATCAGCTCGCCCCAGATCAGCGGCAACTCGTGCAACTGGGCGCCGAACAGGTCGATGCGCTGGCCGCCGGTGATCTTGGTGTACAGGTCGTACTTTTTCGCCACCTGGCCGATGACGATGAGCTTGTCGGGGGTGATTTCACCTCCCGGAATACGCGGCACCACCGAGTAGGTGCCGTTCTTCTGCATGTTGGCCATGAAGGTGTCGTTGGTGTCCTGCAGCGGCACCAGCGCCGGGTCCATGATCGGCTGGTTCCAGCACGAGGCGAGGATGTTGCCCGCTGCCGGCTTGCAGATGTCACAGCCAGTGTGGCCTTTGCCATGGCGTTCGAGCAGTTGGTTGAAGGTACGGATGCCCTCCACCCGCACCAGGCCATACAGCTCCTGACGGGTGTAGGCGAAGTGCTCGCACAGGCTCTTGTCCACCGCCACGCCACGGGCAGTCAGCTCGTGTTCGAAGACTTGCTTGAGCAGGGCCGCGCAACCCCCGCAGCCGGTCGCGGCCTTGGTGCAGCCCTTGACCGCAGCGAGGTCGCTGCAACCGCTGTCGATGGCGGCGCACACCGCGGCCTTGCTGACGTTGTGGCAGGAGCAGATGGTCGCGCTGTCGGGCAACGCATCGGCGCCCAGGGCCGGCGCGCCACCGCCTTGCGGCAGGATCAACGCTGCCGGGTCGGCCGGCAGGGCGATAGCGTTCTGGGCGTACTGCAGCAGGGTGTCGTAGTAACTGTTGTCGCCGACCAGCACCGCACCCAGTACCCGCTTGCCGCTGGCATCCACCACCAGCCGCCGATAGGCGCTGTTGGCTTCGTCGATGAAGCGGTAGCTGCGTGCGCCCGGCGTGGCGCCGTGGGCGTCGCCGATCGAGCCGACATCCACGCCCAGCAGCTTGAGCTTGGTCGACATATCGGCACCGCTGAATGCCACCGCCGCCTCATCCATCATCAACGCTGCCAGGTTGCGCGCCATGCTGTAGCCCGGGGCGACCAGGCCGAACACGCTGCCGTTCCACGAGGCGCACTCGCCAATGGCGAAGATGCGCGGGTCGCTGCTGCGGCAGTGGTCGTCGATTACCACGCCGCCCCGCGCGGCGATGTCCAGGCCGCAGGCACGGCCCAGGGCATCTTGCGGGCGAATGCCGGCGGAGAACACGATCAGGTCGGTTTCCAGGTGCTCGCCGCCATCGAAGTTCATGCGATAGCGGTAGGCCTCACCGGCACTGATCGACTGGGTGGCGCGCGACAGGTGCACACCCACGCCCAGCGCTTCGATCTGCGCCTTGAGCGCGGCACCGCCTTCGCCGTCCAGTTGCACCGGCATCAGCCGGGGCGCGAACTCCACCACATGGGCTTCCAGGCCCAGCGACTTCAGGGCGTTGGCGGCCTCCAGGCCAAGCAGGCCACCACCGACCACCACGCCACGGCGGGCATCGGCGGCAGCAGCGCGAATGGCATCAAGGTCGTCAAGGCTGCGGTAGACCAGGCGGGCATGGCCGCTGGAGCCTTCGATCGGCGGTACGAAGGGGTATGAACCAGTGGCCAGCACCAGGTGGTCGTAGCCGTAACGGCCCTCGCTGGTGATCACCTCGCAACGCTCGCGGTCGATTTCCAGCACGGCTTCGCCCAGGTGCAGGTGAACGCCGTTAGTGTTGTAGAAATCGTGCTCGCACAGGGCCAGGGTTTCGGCACAGCTGCCAGCAAAGTACTCGGACAGGTGCACGCGGTCGTAGGCGCGCTGGCGTTCTTCACCAAACACCCGCACCTCGAAGCGCTGCAGGGCGCCACGGCTGACCAGTTGCTCGACGCAATGGTGGCCGACCATGCCGTTGCCGACGATGACCAGTCGCTGTTGTTGCGCGCTGCTCGCTGTTGCCTTCATAAGCCGATCCTCGATCAAAAAAAAAGCGCCTGGAGCCGAAGCTCCAGGCGCCTTTGCCTGTATTCATCACGGTGTGCCGCCGGGTTGATCGCCGTTGATCAGCGGGGCTTGTTGTAGTGGAGATAAAGCAGGGACTGTGCCAATTGCCTTGCCTGTGCCGGCCTCTTCGCGGGTGCCCCCCTCCCACGGGGGCTCCACAGGCTCTCAGGCTTGCACAGTACCTGTGGGAGCGGGCTCACCCGCGAAGAGGCCGGCACAGGCATGCACATTCACAGTGCACATCACCCCATCCCGGTGCACTCAGTACACATCCCGCCGATAACGCCTGGCCTTGCTCAAACCTTCGACATAGGCAGCCGCCTGCGCCGCATCCATCCCGCCATGCTCGGCCACCACGGCACGCAATGCCGCATCCACATCCTTGGCCATGCGCTGGGCATCACCACACACATAGAAGTACGCCCCCGCCTGCAGCCAGCGCCACAACTCGGCGCCCTGCTCCAGCATGCGCTGCTGCACATAGACCTTCTGCGCCTGGTCCCGCGAGAACGCCGTGTCCAGGCGCAGGTGGCCGGCTGCCTGCCAGGCTTGCAGCTGGTCCTGGTAATAGAAATCGGTAGCCGCGTACTGCTCGCCGAAGAACAGCCAGTTGCCGCCGTTTGCCCCACGGGCCTGACGCTCTTCGAGAAAGGCGCGAAATGGCGCGATGCCAGTGCCAGGGCCGACCATGATCACTGGCAGGCTATCGTCCTCAGGCAGACGGAAGTGCTTCGACACCTGGGGGAAGATCGCCACCCGCAACGCCTGCGCACGGTCGGCGAGAAAGCTCGAGCACACCCCTTTGCGCTCGCCATAACGAACCGTCGACACGGTCAGGTGTACCTGGCCCGGGTGCGCCAGCGGGCTGGAGCTGATCGAGTAAAGGCGTGGCTGCAACGGCTTGAGCAGCGCCAGCCAGCTGGCCAGCGGCAGCTGCTGGGGGAAAGCGCGCAGTACATCGACCAGTTGCCGGCCCCACAGCCAGTCCTGCAATTCGCTTTTGCACGCGGGCTGCAGCAGGCGCTGCAGATCGGGCGCATTGACGGCAAAGGCCTGCAGTTGCTGCGCAGTGACCTTGGCGATTTCCAGATGCGTTTGCAGCGCTTCGGCCAGAGGCATGGCAGGCTTACCGTTGAGCTCGACCAAGACCTGGCCGTCAAGCTGCATCAGCGCCAGCAGTTCGTCGACCAGGGCCGGGCAGTTACGCGGCCACACCCCCAAGGCATCACCGGCCGCATAGCTGAAGCCGCTGCCACTGAGGTCGAAGACCAGCTGGCGGGTTTCCTTGCTGGCGCCTGGGCCATTGAGCAGGCGGTTTTCCAGCACGCTGGCGACCCACGGCTGCTGCTTGCTGTAGGTGGCCACAGTGGCCGGTTCACTGAGCGCTTGCGCTGTGCTTGCACGCCCCAGCGTGGGCAGCAGGGCCTCGAGCCAGTCGGCGAAGGTGTCGTCGAAGTCCGGCTCGCAGTCCACCCGTTGCAACAGGCGCCGCCCACCCAGCTCGGCCAGGCGCTGGTCGAGCTTGCGGCCAAAGCCGCAGAACTGGTCGTAGCTGGAGTCGCCCAGGGCCAGCACGGCATAGGGCAACTCGGCGCAGTGGGCGCCTTCCTCGCCCTGCAAGGCCTGCCAGAAAGCCGCCGCGCTGTCGGGCGCCTCGCCATCGCCAAAGGTGCTGGCGATCAACACCACACTGGGCACCCCCTGCAGCTGGCTCGGGCTGACCGCCTCCATGCAGCTGAGCTGCACGTCCAGGCCGGCTGCGCGCAGGCGCTCGGCACAGCGTTCGGCCAGCAGCTCGCCATTGCCGGTCTGCGAGGCCCACAGCACCTGATGCTTCGGCGCCGCCTGCAGCGCAACGGGCAGGGCCGCTGGCTGGGCAAACAGCCCGGCGAGCAGGCCGTCGACGAACAACCGGCGGTTGGCAGCCAGCGGCGCAGTGGCCGGCAGGCTGGGCACGCCTTCGGCGCGCGACTGATCCAGGCCCAGCAAAAAGCCTTGCAGGTAATGGCGCTCTTCCTCGGCCAGCACCGGGGCCGGCAGTTGGTCCAGGCCAAGCAGGCGGGACAGGGTGGCGGTCGGCATGCGGGCTGGCTCCGGAATGGCAGTGTTCAGGTCAAGGGCTTCGATACGCTCACCGGCGACCCGCTCAAGGGCCACGGCGCAGTGTTTGAGGGCGGGCTGCAACGACA
>NZ_JABMCW010000189.1:0-10764 GCF_013179705.1 Pseudomonas sp. CM25
CGCCCACGAGCGCATCATGTACGAGCGCCTCAAAGTGGCCATGGCCAGCGAAGGCCTCAGCGGCCAGCCGCTGCTGGTACCGGAAACCCTGGCCTTGAGCCAGCGCGAAGCCGACTGCGCCGAAGAGCACGCGCAGTGGTTCCAGCGCCTGGGCTTCGAATTGCAGCGCCTGGCCCCGGAAAGCCTGGCGATCCGCCAGATTCCGGCGCTGCTCAAGCAGGCCGAGGCCAACCGCCTGGTGCAGGACGTGCTCGCCGACCTGATGGAGTACGGCACCAGCGACCGTATCCAGGCGCACCTCAACGAACTGCTGGGCACCATGGCCTGCCACGGCGCGGTGCGCGCCAACCGGCGCCTGGCAATACCCGAGATGAATGCCCTGCTGCGCGACATGGAAAACACCGAACGCAGCGGCCAGTGCAACCATGGCCGTCCCACCTGGACCCAGATGGGCCTGGACGACCTGGACAAACTCTTCCTGCGCGGTCGATGAAATGAGCGTCAAGCCCCCTGCGATATTCCTGATGGGCCCGACGGCGGCCGGCAAGACCGACCTGGCTATCGAGCTGACCAAGGTGCTGCCGTGCGAGTTGATCAGCGTCGACTCGGCGCTGGTCTACCGCGGCATGGACATTGGTTCGGCCAAGCCCTCGAAAGAAATCCTTGCCGCCCACCCGCACCGGCTGATCGACATTCGCGACCCGGCCGAGAGCTATTCGGCCGCGCAGTTCCGTGCCGACGCACTGGAAGCCATGGCCGACATTACCGCGCGCGGCAAGATCCCGCTGCTGGTGGGTGGCACCATGCTCTATTACAAGGCCTTGATCGATGGCCTGGCAGACATGCCGGCGGCCGATGCTGCGGTCCGTGCCGAGCTGGAAGCCCAGGCAGACGCCTTGGGCCTGGCCGAACTGCACCGCCAACTGGCCGAAATCGACCCCGAGTCGGCAGCGCGAATTCACCCCAACGACCCGCAGCGGTTGATCCGTGCGCTGGAGGTGTTTCGGGTGAGCGGCGAGAGCATGACGGTTCATCGCCAGCGTCAATTCGCTGAAAGTCGCGGCGCAGACGCAGGCGCTGCCGGACATTTGCCCTATACTGTCGCGAGTTTGGCGATTGCTCCTACAGATCGTCACATTTTGCATCAGCGAATTGCGTTACGATTTTCACAAATGCTGGAACAGGGCTTCGTTGAAGAGGTCCGATCGCTGCGAGCCAGAAGTGACTTGCACGCCGGGCTGCCGTCTATACGGGCAGTGGGTTATCGGCAGGTCTGGGATTACCTGGACGGCAAGCTGACTGAGAATGAGATGCGAGAACGCGGTATCATCGCTACTCGGCAGCTGGCCAAGCGGCAGTTCACCTGGTTGCGTGGCTGGCCCGATGTTCACTGGCTTGACAGCCTGGCCTGCGACAATCTGTCCCGCACCTTGAAATACCTTGGGGCCATCTCCATATTGAGCTGAGTCCCTGCTGATTGCCGTCTATTCTTGCGAAGGGGCGGCCTAATTTATCGATTTTATTGATTTTCTATTATTTATCCTTACAGGAGTGCGGCATATGTCAAAAGGGCATTCGCTACAAGACCCTTACTTGAATACCTTGAGAAAAGAAAAGGTTCCGGTATCCATCTATCTGGTCAACGGAATCAAGCTGCAGGGCTCGATCGAATCCTTCGACCAGTTCGTGGTACTGCTGAAGAACACCGTCAGCCAGATGGTCTACAAGCACGCCATTTCGACCGTGGTTCCGGCCCGTCCGGTTCGCCTGCCAAGCCCGACCGATGCCGAGCACGGCGACAGCGAGCCAGGCAACGCCTGATAGGAGCCTGCATTGTTCTTTGAGCGCCACGGTGGTGGTGAGCGGGCGTTGCTCGTTCACTTGGAAGGTCAGAACCCTGAGGCGCGCGAAGATCCGCAGGAGTTTCAGGAGCTGGCACTGTCGGCCGGGGCGGATATCGTCTCGCTGGTGACAGTGACAAGGCATCAGCCTTCGGCGAAATACCTGATTGGCAGCGGCAAGGTCGAGGAGCTGCACGACCTGGTCCATGCCGAGCAGGTCGACCTGGTGATTTTCAATCACACCCTCACGCCCAGTCAGGAGCGCAACCTCGAACGTGTGTTCGAGTGCCGTGTGCTCGACCGGACCGGGCTGATCCTCGATATCTTCGCCCAGCGGGCGCGTACCCATGAAGGCAAGCTGCAGGTCGAACTGGCCCAGCTGGACCACATGAGCACGCGACTGGTGCGCGGCTGGACCCACCTTGAGCGACAAAAAGGTGGTATCGGCCTGCGCGGCCCGGGTGAAACCCAGCTGGAAACCGACCGCCGCCTGTTGCGGGTGCGTATTCGCCAGATCAAGTCACGCCTGGAGAAGGTGCGCAGCCAGCGCGAGCAGGCGCGTCGCGGGCGCAAACGCGCAGACATCCCGTCGGTGTCGCTGGTGGGTTACACCAACGCCGGCAAGTCCACGCTGTTCAACGCCCTGACCCAATCCGAGGTGTACGCTGCCGACCAGCTGTTCGCCACGCTCGACCCGACCCTGCGCCGGCTTGAGCTGAACGACCTGGGGCCGATCGTGCTGGCCGACACCGTGGGCTTCATACGCCACCTGCCGCACAAGCTGGTCGAGGCATTTCGGGCTACGCTCGAAGAGTCGAGCAACTCCGACCTGCTGCTGCACGTGATCGACGCCCATGAGCCAGAGCGCATGGAGCAGATCGAGCAGGTGCTGGCGGTATTGGGCGAGATTGGTGCCGAAGGCTTGCCGATCCTCGAGGTGTATAACAAACTCGACCTGCTCGAAGATGTCGAGCCGCAGATCCAGCGCGATGCCGATGGCAAACCGCAGCGGGTCTGGGTATCGGCACGCGATGGGCGTGGCCTGGAGCTTGTAGGCCAGGCGATTGCAGAATTGCTGGGGGATGATCTGTTTGTCGGCACACTGTGCCTGGAGCAGCGTTTTGCCCGCTTGCGCGCGCAATTCTTTGCCCTGGGTGCCGTGCGCAGTGAAGAGCATGATGAAGAAGGGCGCAGCTTGCTGAGCGTGCGACTGCCCATGGTCGAACTGAATCGCCTGGTCAGTCGTGAAGGCATGGAGCCGCAAGTGTTTGTCGAGCAACACACTTTGCAATAAATGCTCGTCGAGGTCGTCGGGCAGCAGTGACAGGCATTCTGTAGCATTGGACGGCGCGCCGTGGGCGCGTCTTTGCTTTATCAGATGGAGAGCGCTATGGCTTGGAACGAGCCGGGTGGCAACTCGAACAATCAGGATCCCTGGGGCGGTCGCCGTGGTGGCGGCGGCGGCGGTGGTGACAAGAAAGGTCCGCCGGATCTGGACGAGGCCTTCCGCAAACTGCAGGACAGCCTGAATGGCATGTTCGGTGGTAACAAGAAACGTGGCGGCGGTGACCGCAATGTCGGCAAGGGTGGCGGCTATGGTCTGCTGGGCATTGGCCTGGCGGTGCTGGCGGCTATCTGGCTGTACAGCGCCGTGTACGTGGTCGACGAGCAGGAGCAGGCCGTGGTGCTGCGCTTCGGCAAGTACTATGAGACGGTCGGTCCCGGCCTGAACATCTACTTCCCGCCAATCGATCGCAAGTACATGGAAAACGTCACGCGCGAGCGTGCCTACACCAAGCAGGGCCAGATGCTCACCGAAGACGAGAACATCGTCGAGGTGCCGCTGACCGTCCAGTACAAGATCAGCAACCTGCAGGACTTCGTGCTCAACGTCGACCAGCCTGAGGTAAGCCTTCAGCACGCGACCGACAGCGCCCTGCGCCACGTGGTGGGTTCCACCTCGATGGACCAGGTGCTGACCGAAGGCCGTGAGCAGATGGCCGTGGATATCCGCGAACGCCTGCAGCGCTTCCTCGACAACTACCGTACCGGTATCACCGTGACCCAGGTCAACGTACAGAGCGCGGCAGCCCCGCGTGAAGTGCAGGAAGCCTTCGACGACGTGATCCGTGCCCGCGAAGACGAGCAGCGCGCCCGCAACCAGGCCGAGTCCTACGCCAATGGCGTGGTCCCCGAAGCCCGTGGTCAGGCCCAGCGCATCATCGAGGACGCCAATGGTTACCGCGACGAAGTCATCGCTCGCGCCAAGGGTGAGGCAGACCGCTTCACCAAGCTGCTCGTCGAGTACCGCAAGGCACCTGACGTAACCCGTGAGCGTCTGTATCTGGAGACCATGCAAGAGGTCTACAGCAATTCGAGCAAGGTCATGGTGGCGACCAAGGACGGGCAGAACAACCTGCTCTACCTGCCACTGGACAAGATGGTCGAAGGCAGCCGCAACCCGTCCGCGCCAACCGGCAGCGTGTCGCCATCGGCCAACGATGCGGCCGCGCGTGCAGCGCAGGACCTGCAACAGCAACAGCAGCCGCTGCGCACTAGGGAGAGCCGCTGATGAGCAATAGATCGCTGATCGCCCTGATCGTCGCCGTGGTCTTGGCCATTGTGGCCTGGAACAGCTTCTACATCGTGGGCCAGACCGAGCGCGCGGTAATGCTGCGTTTCGGTAAGGTGGTCCAGGCCGATGTCCAGCCTGGCCTGCACGTGAAGATTCCGTACGTCAACCAGGTGCGCAAGTTCGACGCCCGTCTGATGACCCTCGACGCCCCGACCCAACGGTTCCTGACCCTGGAGAAGAAAGCGGTGATGGTCGACGCCTACGCCAAGTGGCGCGTCAAGGATGCGGAACGTTTCTACACCGCCACGTCCGGCATGAAGCAGATCGCCGACGAGCGCTTGTCGCGTCGTCTGGAAAGCGGCCTGCGTGACCAGTTTGGTAAACGTACCCTGCACGAGGTGGTTTCCGGTGAACGTGACGCACTGATGGCCGACATCACTGCTTCGCTGAACCGCATGGCCAACAAGGAGCTGGGCATCGAGGTGGTCGACGTTCGCGTCAAGGCCATCGACCTGCCGAAGGAAGTCAACCGCAGCGTGTTCGACCGCATGAGCACCGAGCGTGAGCGTGAAGCCCGCGAGCACCGTGCCAAGGGTAACGAGCTGGCTGAAGGTATCCGTGCCGATGCCGACCGTCAGCGCCGTGTGCTGCTGGCCGAGGCTTATCGCGAAGCAGAAGAAACCCGCGGTGATGGTGATGCCCAGGCGGCCGCTATCTATGCCAAGGCCTACAGCCAGGACGCTGATTTCTATGCGTTCCACCGTAGCCTGCAGGCATACCGCGAGAGCTTCTCGAGCAAGAGCGACGTGATGGTCCTGGACCCGAAGAACGAGTTCTTCCGTTACCTGGACAAGAGCAGGCCTTGATGTTCAGGCCCCTGAGCTGAATCGGGAGCACCCCGCCTGGCAGGTAAAATTCCAGGCAGGGTGCATCCTGAATCAAAAGGGGTGTATGATGAGGCAGCCGGGAAATTTCCCGGCTTTTTTGCGTCTGCAAGGTTGATTGGCACTGCGCCAGTTGACGGTTTGGTCAGGTCGCAAGGCAATTTGAGGGTGTCGGGTACGGTGGCTGCGCTGGGATCAGTGCTGCCCGCTGCTGTGCGCGATACCGGCTTTACTGACGGCTTGCCTGCTGGCAGCCGCCCGGACCAGAGGGGAAATGGCGTAATGGCAACGGTAGACCGCTGGCTACTGCCAGATGGCATCGAGGAAGTACTGCCACCTGAGGCTGCGCGCATCGAAATTGCGCGCCGCCAGGTGTTGGACCTGTTCCAGAGTTGGGGTTACGAACTGGTCGTCACCCCGCATATCGAGTACCTGGAGTCGCTGCTTACCGGCGCCGGCCAGGACCTGGATCAGCGCACCTTCAAGGTGGTGGACCCGCAGTCCGGCCGCCTGATGGGCTTCCGTGCCGACTTCACCCCGCAGGTGGCGCGCATCGACGCCCACACCCTGCGCCGTGAAGGCCCGAGCCGCCTGTGCTATGCCGGCAGCGTGCTGCACGCCCAGCCGCGTGCGCTGTCGACCTCGCGCAGCCCGATCCAGCTGGGTGCCGAGCTGTACGGCGACGCCAGCCCCACCAGCGACGTCGAAGTCATCAGCCTGATGCTGGCCACGCTGCAACTGGCCGATGTGCCGGATGTGCACATGGACCTGGGCCACGTCGGCATCTACCGCGGCCTGGCGCGTGCGGCCGGCCTGTCCGGTGCGGTCGAGCAGCAGTTGTTCGACGCGCTGCAGCGCAAGTCGGTGGACGAAGTGCAGGCACTGACTGCCGACCTGCCGAAGGACCTGGGCAACATGCTGCGCGCACTGGTCGAGCTGTGCGGTGGCCGCGAGGTGCTGAACGAGGCCCGCGTGCGCCTGGGCCGTGCCCCTGCCAGCGTGCTGGCGGCGCTGGACGACCTGCTGGCGATCGCTGATCGCCTGGCGTCGCGCTACCCGGACCTGCCGCTGTACTTCGACCTCGGCGAGCTGCGCGGTTACCACTATCACACCGGCGTGGTGTTCGCCGTATTCGTGCCGGGCGAAGGTCAGTCGATCGCCCAGGGCGGGCGCTACGACGACATCGGCGCCGACTTTGGCCGGGCCCGCCCGGCAACCGGTTTCTCCACGGATTTGAAGACCCTGGTCACACTGGGGCGAGCGGAGGTCGTATTGCCAACTGGCGGCATCTGGATGCCGGACAGTGGCGACGCGGCCCTCTGGCAGCAAGTCTGCCAGTTGCGCAACGAGGGCCAGCGTGTGGTCCAGGCTCTGCCTGGCCAGCCGTTGAGTGCTGCTCTCGAGGCGGATTGTGATCGGCAATTGATTCAGCAAGACGGGCGCTGGCAGGTTCTGCCGCTGGCCCAGTGAGTTTCTGCGTCGGCAACAGGCCGGCAACCAAGTTTGCGTGAATGAGGACCAATGTAATGGGTAAGAATGTCGTCGTCCTGGGCACCCAATGGGGTGATGAGGGCAAAGGCAAGATCGTCGATCTGCTGACCGAACATGCTGCCGCCGTAGTGCGCTACCAAGGTGGCCACAATGCGGGCCACACCCTGGTGATCAACGGTGAAAAAACCGTGCTGCACCTGATTCCGTCCGGCATCTTGCGTGAAGGCGTACAGTGCCTGATCGGCAACGGCGTGGTCGTTGCCCCGGATGCCCTGATGCGCGAAATCACCAAGCTGGAAGAGAAGGGCGTACCGGTGCGCGAGCGCCTGCGCATCTCCCCGGCTGCGCCGCTGATCCTGTCGTACCACGTGGCCCTCGACCAGGCCCGTGAAAAAGCCCGTGGCGAAGCCAAGATCGGCACCACAGGCCGTGGTATCGGCCCAGCCTACGAAGATAAGGTCGCGCGCCGCGGCCTGCGCGTTGGCGACCTGTTCCACCGTGAGCGTTTCGCCGCCAAGCTGGGTGAGCTGCTGGACTACCACAACTTCCAGCTGGTGAACTACTACAAAGAGCCGGCCATCGACTTCCAGCAAACCCTGGACGAGTGCATGGCCTACGCCGAACAGCTCAAGCCGATGATGCTCGACGTCACCGCCGAGCTGCACAACCTGCGTCGTGCCGGCAAGGACATCATGTTCGAAGGCGCCCAGGGCTCGCTGCTGGACATCGACCACGGCACCTACCCGTACGTCACCAGCTCCAACACCACCGCTGGCGGTATCTCCACCGGTTCCGGCGTTGGCCCAATGTACCTGGACTACATCCTGGGTATCACCAAGGCGTACACCACTCGCGTAGGTTCGGGCCCGTTCCCGACCGAACTGTTCGACGAGACCGGCGCTACCCTGGCCAAGCGTGGCCACGAGTTCGGTTCCACCACCGGCCGTGCCCGTCGTTGCGGCTGGTTCGATGCCGTGATCCTGCGTCGCGCCATCGACGTCAACAGCATCTCGGGCATCTGCCTGACCAAGCTGGACGTGCTGGACGGCCTGGAAACCATCAACATCTGCGTTGGCTACAAGAACGAGAACGGTGCCGTCATCGACGCCCCTTCCGATGCCGACAGCTACATCGGCCTGGAGCCTGTGTACGAAGAGATGCCAGGCTGGAGCCAATCGACCCTGGGTGCCAAGACCCTGGAAGAGCTGCCAGAAGCTGCCCGCGCTTACATCAAGCGCATCGAGGAGCTGACCGGCGCGCCGATCGACATCATCTCCACCGGCCCGGACCGCAACGAAACCATCGTTCTGCGTCACCCGTTCGCCTGATCTGCCCTCCAGGCTGATCTGACGCCGCGGCCCTGAAAGGGGCCGCGGCGTTTTCATTCATGGAAAACCCATTGCTGAACCTTGGCGTTTATCCCTGCTGCCCCCGGCACAACCCTTGCTGTAAGAAGTTTCTGACGATGCCATCAAAATAGTGGCGCCAGAAAACACGAGGGTTACACCGTGTCTGCCATCCTCTCACTGTTACGAAGCCGCCTATTGCGGCCTGTGTTTGTTGCCTTGGGTATCGCGCTTCTGGTGCAGGTGCTGGTTGCCGTTGCACTCACGCGTAGCACGGTCACTGCCCTGGAGGCTGATCTTGGCGAGCGCCTGGGCAATGACAGCCGTCAGCTGGCCAGCGACCTGGAGCAAGCCGGGCAGGACGTGCGCTCAGGCCTCGACAGCCTGTCCAGCAGCACCCGCCAGCGCCTCAGCGCAGGCTTGTCTGCACGCCTGCAGAGCGAACAGCAGCAACTGCGCAGCACGCTGGAACAAAACCTCAAGGAGTCCGCCAATGACATGGCCGAGCTGTTGGCCTCGGTGGCCCCGCGGGCCATCTGGGACAACGACGTGCCGGTGCTTTCCGACTTCGCCCGCCGCGCACAGCGCAACCCCAACGTGCTGTTCGTGGTCTACGACGACGCCCAGGGCCAGCATCTGACCCGCTACCTGAACCGGCAAAACCCCATCAACCAAGCGTTGATGGAAAAGGGCCAGGGTGAGCGGGCGCTGGACAAGGTGATCGATGCGGCCCGACGGGACCCGGCGGTGTACTTCGTCGAGTCCCCGATCAACCCCAATGGCGCTGAAATCGGCAAGGTGGTGATGGGCGTCTCCACGGCCGGTATTGATCAGCAGCTCAAGGCCCTCGACCAGCGTTTCTCGGCCCTGATCGCCAGCGGTGAGCAACTGGTCGGCGACAGCCTGGTCGGTGCCGCCGCCGACAGTGGCAAGACCCTGCGCGAGCGCCTGGAGAAGGCGCAAGGCAGTGCTGCGGCAATGCAGGCCAATACCGCGCAGACTGTGCGTGACGCTGCCGCGGAGCTACGCTGGCGCATCGGTCTGGGTCTGGCGCTGGTCGGGCTTGGTGTGCTGCTGGTGGTCGCCGTGGTCCTTGGCCGTCGGGTGCTTAGCAAGCTGCGGCTGTTGATTGCTGCGCTCGATGACCTGGCAGCAGGGGAAGGCGACCTGACCAAGCGTGTGCGGCTCGACAGCCGCGACGAAATTGGCGACATGGCCTCGGCAGTGAATCGCTTTGTCGACAAGCTGCAGCCAATCGTTCGCGAGGCGGGCGAGGTGGCGCAGCGCACTGGCGTGGAGATTGGCGCAATGGCTCAGCGCAATGCAGGTGCCGATGCCGCAGCCGCGCTGCAACGGGATGAAGTGGCGGCCAGCCTGCGTGATCTGTCGAGCATGGCCGATGAGGCTCAGGCCGAAAGCCATGCGATGCAGGCGGCATTGCAGCAAGTGGTGGATATCCGCCAGGCAACCGACGAAAACAGCCGTACCTCGACTCAGCTGGCGGGCCTGATCGAGAACCTCGCCGGGCAGGTGGACGCCGGTTCTCAGGTGATAGAGCGCCTGGCCAAGCAGAGCGAGCAGATCGAAGTGGTGCTGACGGTGATCCACGGCATTGCCGAGCAAACAAACCTGCTGGCCTTGAACGCTGCCATCGAGGCGGCCCGTGCCGGTGAAACCGGGCGTGGCTTTGCTGTGGTGGCGGATGAGGTGCGGGCGCTGGCGAGCAAGACGCAAAGCTCCACCGGGGATATTCAGGCGCATATCGCCGCGCTGCAGAAGGGTGCCAAAGAGGCCGTGGCCACCATCAGCCAGGCCGGGCTCAAGGCCAGCGAAGGGCTGCTGGTGTTGCGTGACAATGAACGCCGCCAGCAGTCGGTGCAGGCTGCGGTGGAGCAGGTACATGCGGCCATCGGCCTGGCCACCCGAGCGGCCGAGCAGCAGGCAAATGGTGCGCAGGCGGTGCGCGGGCGGGTAGAGACCATTCATGCCCAGGCCGAGCGCTCGGCGGAGGTGGTGATGCAGACCACGGCCAGCAGCAAGGTGCTGGATGACCTGGCCGCACAACTGAGGGCGAGCCTGGGGCAGTTCAGGGCTTGAGGATGGTGGCGGTCTACGGCAAAGGGATTGCTCATATCAGCTCGATAGCCCGCCAGGGTGAGCTGCTCTGCCGCCATGATGGCATTTCCGCCCCCATACCGATAATCGCCTTACCAGGACTGAGTCACCTTCATCGTCAAACTTGCAGGCAATTTCCCAAATCGCCCTATTCGTCCACGTTCTATTGCAGCACCAGGCGCAGGGAACTAGTGTCTTTCGTACTAGGAGGCGCGCAGCGTAACCCGCCGTTTGCCTTTGGGAGCAGCCTTAAAATGGCGATGTCTGCAAGCCGTCGTTATCAGCCCAATCTTTACCAAGGAGAGGTAAGCATGGCTTTCGATGCTTTCCTTCTTCGCGAATTTTGACCCGCAGAGCATCAAAGAAAATGACCGGATACATCGGCTCCAGAGGCCGCTGTTGCCACGCGCCAATCTCCTCCATGACCTCGTCGGTCACGGAACTGATGAAGTCGGGCGAGACCTCTGTTCCATACTGCTCGGAGAGAAAGGCACGGATTTCTCTGACCGTCA
>NZ_JABMCW010000019.1:0-35698 GCF_013179705.1 Pseudomonas sp. CM25
GGCCGAACTCAGCGCGGCCTCGGCGTATTTGGGCACCATCTCGACACGGTTTTGCGCCACCCGTTTGCGGATCAGTTCCAGGCTGGTGATGATGCCGGTAAGCAGGTTGTTGAAGTCGTGGGCGATGCCGCCGGTCAGGCTGCCCAGGGCGTCCATTTTCTGCAGCTGCAGCAGCTGCGCCTCGGTGCGCTCGCGTTCGGCCACCTCCCGCGCCAGCTGGCTGGTGGCAACGTCCAGGCGGGCCAGGTGCGAGCGCTCGCGGTGACGGTGCTCGGTGACGTCTTCGACGAACACCAGGCACAGCCCCGTCGCCTGGTAGGGTGACAGCTGCCACTCGGTCTCGCGCAAGTGCCCCCGCACTTGCATGCTCAGGGTGCCTTTCCATCGCTCGCCGGCCAACAGGTGCTGGCGCAGGGCATCCAGGGCTGCCGCCTGGCCCTCGGCGAAGCACTCCCGAAGCTGCGCAGCATCACGGTTGTCCTGGGTAAGGTGGCTGAACGCCTGATTGCATTCATGCACCTTCAGTTCTGCATCGAGCACGGCGATGGGGGCCGACACGCTGCTGAAAATCTCCCGGAAGCGCGCCTCGCTCTCACGCAGCGCACGCTCGGCATCACGTACACGCAGCAGGGTGCGCAGGGTGGCGACCAGTACCTCAGGGTCCACCGGGTGGACCAGGTAGGCATCGGCGCCGGCGTTCAGGCCAGTGATGATATCGCCGCTCAGTATCGACGCCGCCGACACGTGGATGACCGGCAGCAGTGCGGTGCGCGCGTCCTCGCGCAGCAACCTGACGATATCGAAACCGCTCATGTCCGGCAGGTTCACATCCAGGATCAGTGCGTCCATCTGCTGGTCGCGGATCATCGCCAGCCCTTCACCGCCCGTGCCCGCCTCCATCACTTCGTAGCCGTGCACCGCCAGGCGCCGGCGCAGGGCGTAGCGGGTGGCGACGTTGTCGTCGACGATCAGCAGGCGCACATCAGGTTTCATCGACGTTCTCCTGGGCCAGGGCCAGAGGAATGATCACGAAGAAGCATGAGCCGACCCCTGGCTCGCTGTGCACACCCACTTCGCCACCCAGCAGCATGGCGAAGCGTTTGCACAACGACAGGCCCAGACCCGTGCCGCGCAGGCGCTTCTGCAGCGGCGAGTCGACCTGGGCAAAGTCCTCGAACAAGGTCCCCAGCAGCTCCTGGGCAATGCCGATGCCGGTATCGTTGACCGCAAAGCGGATCATGTCGTTGCCCAGCAACTCGGCAGACACGCGTACTTCACCGCGGGTGGTGAACTTCAGTGCATTGGAGATGAAGTTGCGCAGGATTTGCGCAAGTTTCTTGTCGTCGGTGTAAAGCCGTGGCAACCCCACCGGCTCTTCGAAAATCAGGTCGACCGCCGTGACATCGACAATCGGCCGGAACATCCCGCGCAAGGCTGCGAACAGGTCGAGCATATCGAACCAGGCGGGCGAAATGGTGATGCGCCCGGCTTCGATCTTGGCCAGGTCGAGCAGGTCGTCGACCATGTCGGACAGCTCGCGGGTGGCGGTGCTGATGAACGTCACCTGGCGGTGCTGCTCTTGCGACAAGGGCCCGTCCAGTTCATCGGTCAGCAGGCCGGTGATGCTCAGGATTGAGCCCAGCGGCGTGCGGAACTCGTGGCTCATGTAGGACAGGAAGCGGCTTTTCAGGTCCGACGCCTGGCGCAGTTGCTCGGCCTGGATGTCCAGCTCGGCGTACAACGCCAGCACGCCCTGGTTGGTTTCCTCCAGTTCGGCGCGCAAGGCGTCGTTCTCGGCCTGCAGCCGGGCTATCAGTTGTGCATCAGACATGCGCGGCCTCCAAATCGACGGCCAGCACCGTCACATCATCGCGGCCTCGGCAGAAATCGCGGTGCAGCACGGCGGTGATCACGGCCGGGTGACGGTGCACCAGGCCAGGGTAGTCCTTCAGGTTCCAACGGGACTGCAGGCCGTCGCTGTACATGATCAACAGGTTTCCATTCAGCTCAGCGTAGTCGAACACCTGGGCTTTCCTGAACTGCCCACCCACGATGCCCGGCAGCGAAGCCAGGCCGCGCACTTGTGCCCCGGCCACCAGGCTTGCACCGATGTTACCGATGCCGGTGAAGCTAAGGCGGTCATGGGCACGGTCATATTGCGCCACCGCCGTAGCCCCACCCCGGGTGCCGGACATGGCCTGGTGCATGGCCTGCAACAGTTGCAACGGGTCGCCATACGGCGCTTCGGCAAATGCGGCGGCGCCCGCCTTGGCCGCCACTTCGGCATCAGGGCCATGCCCCAGGCCATCGATCACCAGTGCACTGATGCATTGTCCATCGATAGCCAGGTGCCAGGTATCCCCGCAGGCGGGGTCGTTGTGCAGGGCATGCTGGCTGACGCCCCAGCGCAGGTCTGCGCCGCGGTCAAGCGTCCTGTGCAGGCGCGCCAGCACCACGGCTCCGCGAGCATCTGCGTACATGTCGAACACCTGGGCCTGACGCACCATGGCCCCCATGCCGATACCCTGGGTGCCCGCCGTCGAATAGCCATCGGCCAGGCAACTGTGGGCATCGAAGCCCTGGGCCCGGTCCACGGTGAGCAGCTCGATGGCGAAGGCGCCTTGCTTACGGGGCAGCACGCGCATGTGCAGCTCGCCATGGCGGGCATGCTTGAGGACATTGCTGCACAGCTCGGTGGCCACCAGGGCCACACGCCCTGCCTCTTCCGGCTCAAAGCCATGTCGCTCGGCCAGCTTTTGTGCAGTACGTCGGGCATGGCCGACGTCGCTGGGGTCGTCCAGGCGCAGTACTTGAGTCGCGGTAGCGTGAATATTCATGCCCATCGGGTGATCGTCACACGCGTGCCCAGGCCGGGGGCCGTGTCCAGCTCGAACTCGTCGACCAGCCGTCGGGCGCCGGTCAGGCCCAGGCCAAGGCCACTGCCCGAGGTCCAGCCATCGGTCAGCGCCAGCTTGACATCGGGAATGCCCGGGCCCTCATCGCGAAACAGCAAGCGCAGCCCTGCACGCCCGGCATCCTCCAGCACCTGCCAGTCCATGTCGCCGCCGCCGCCGTAGACCACCGTGTTACGAGCCAGCTCGCTGACGGCGGTCACGAGCTTGGTCAGGTCCACCAGGCGCATGCCGCATTCACCGGCCAACTTGCGCGCCAATTGGCGCGCCAACACTACATCCTGCTCTATGCGCACAGGATGGCTGCCGCTTTCGCGAACATTCATTTTCGGCTCACACGTTGACGCAGCACTTGCATGCCGCGCTCCACATTCAGTGCCGTACTGACGCCCGGCAGGGTAAGGCCGAGTTCGACCAAGGTAATGGCCACGGCCGGCTGCATGCCGACCACCATGGTTTCGGCATCCATGATGCGCGACAGGCCGGAAATGCTGGCGATCATCCGGCCTATGAAGGAGTCGACCATGTCGAGTGCGGAAATATCGATCAGCACACCTTGGGCCGATGTATGGCTGATGCGGTCGGTCAGGTCTTCCTGCAGCGTCAGCGCCAGCTGGTCGTGCATGTCCACCTGAATGGTCACCAGCAGGAATTCGCCCATCTGCAGGATCGGAATGCGCTCCATAGGCTTATACCTGCTTGCCGATGTCGCCGCCCAGGCGCGCAAGGGCGAGTTTGAGGGCATCCGCAAGGTTGGACTTGGTGGTCAGGGTGCCCAGGTCCAGGCCAAGATGGACGATGGTTTGCGCGATCTGCGGGCGCACCCCGCTGATGATGCAATCGGCGCCCATCAGGCGGATCGCGGTCACGGTCTTGAGCAGGTGTTGCGCCACCAGCGTATCGACGGTCGGAACGCCGGTGATATCGATGATGGCGATTTCCGAGCCGGTATCGACGATGCGCTGCAGCAGCGACTCCATGACGGTCTGGCTGCGTTGCGAGTCCAGGGTGCCAATCAGCGGCAGGGCGAGTACCCCGTCCCACAGCTTGACCACGGGGGTGGACAGTTCCAGCAGCTCTTCCTGCTGGCGCTTGATCACGTCTTCGCGGGTTTTCTGGAAGGTGCGGATGGTGTGCATGCCCATGCCGTCGATCAGCTCGGAGATCGCCCACAGCTGCTCGGCCAGGCGCGCCGGTTCATCACTGAAGTGCGATTGCAACAGGCCGAACAGTGGCCCCTTCAGGGCAAAGATGAAGTACACGGCCTGGTGCGAGTCATGCCCCAGCTGCGCGCGCGAGACGGACAGTTTTTCCAGAAAACGGCGCACCCCTTCCCAGCCCGTTGCAGCCAGGTTGCTGCCGCCTTCGCTTAGCAGGCCCTCGACCAGCAATTGCAGGAATTCGCGGGTTTCCTGTGCGAGTACCTGTTCCTTGATATTACGCGTGGCGCCGTTGGTTTCCAGGCCAGAAAGCCATTCTTTCTGCAATTGCGCCTGGTTGTTCTTGATCGCTTCCGATGTGCTGCCGTGCAGTGCTGCCATGTACCTTAGCTCCTGGGCTGAAAGGCCGGCTTCCCCATAAATTGGCCGGCCTGCTGTGAATGACATTTGCCGGATGAAATAGTTGTGCGCGGGGGACAGTTAATTGCAATGCGCCATCTGAGGGTAGCCTATGCAGCGTCCTGGCCCACCTGCCTGGTATCCGTTGCAAGCGGGATTGGCGGGCGAGACAGCAACAGGCCGACCAGCACTGCGAAGACCAGTGCGGCAATACCTGCGGTGTGCAGCACGGCCTCGAAACCACCGATGAATGCCTGCCGGGCCAGGGGCGCCACGGCCTCGCGCTGGGCGGGTTCGAGCAGCGCCAGGGCGGCCTGCAGGTCGCCTGCGGCAACCCGTGTCGCCATTGCCGCAACCTGGCCCGAGTGCGCGGGTGCCACGGCGGCGATGGCCTCGTGCAACAGCTGCCCGCTACGGCCGGCCAGCACGCCGCCAAGTACACCAATGGCCAGCACGATTGCCCCGAACCGCGTGGTGGTACTCAGCCCCGAGGCCATGCCGGTGCGCTCACGCGGCACGCAAGCCATGATGTTTTTCTGCGTGTCGCCATTGAGCAACCCGGCGCCAGCGCCCAGCACCAGGCTGGCCAGGGCGAACGCGCCATAGCCGCCCTGGCGCGTGGCCCAGGCACACAGCAGGTTGCCCATGCCAACCAGCACCAGGCCCAGCGCAAACACCTGCGCCGGGCTCAGGTGCGCGGCCAAGCGCATGCCAACGCGCGGGGTCAGCAGCATGGCGACGGCAAATGGCAGCATGCCGGCGCCTGCGGCCAGCGCCGACAGCTGCAGGCCGTTTTGCAGGTACAGCGGCAGCAGGGTCATCATCACCTGGGCGCAGGCAGCGTAGGCGAACATGCCCAGCAAGGCGCCGACGAAACGCCCGCTGCGCATCAGCTGCAGGTCGATCATCGGGCGCTGCTGGCTGCGCTCGACCATGACGAACAGGCCGAACAGGAAAGCGCTGATCACCAGACGGCCAAGGGTTTGCGCGCTGCCCCAACCCACCTGGTTGGCATCGATCATCGCCCAGATCAGGTAGCCGAGGCTGCCGGCGAAGGTCAGGCTGCCCCACGGGTCGAGCCGCGCCGCTGCGCTGTCACGCGACTCCTCGACACTGTGCAGCACCATCAGCGCCAACAGCACCACCAGGGGCAGGTTGATATAGAAGATCCAGCGCCAGCCCAAGGTGCTGGCGATCACCCCGCCCAGCAGTGGCGCAAAGGTGATGGTGGCGCCCATGCATGCGCCCCAGAAGGCCCAGGCGCGCATGCGCTCTTGCGGCTCGTGGAAGCGGTTGCCGATCGCCGCCAGGGCCGAGGTCAACAGCAACGCGGCGCCCACACCTTTGGCTGCCCTGGCCAGGTCGAGAAACAACAGCGTGGGCGCGGCACCACAGGCCAGCGAGGCTATGCCGAACAGCACCAGGCCGAGCAGCAGCATGCGCCGCCGGCCAAAGCGGTCGGCCAGGCTGCCGGCCGGCAGCAGGCAGGCGGCGAACGCCAGCAGGTAGGCGCTGACCACCCATTCGATATCGGCGAACGAGCCGGACAGGTCGCGGGCGATGCTGGGCAGGCTGACTGCGACGATATTGGTGTCGAGGATGATCAGGGCGCAGACCAGGGAGGCAGTGAGCAGGGTAAAACGCGCAGAAGGCATGGCAGGGCTCCGGGGGGTGGGCTGGTTCGCCTGAAAGGCGGTTTGCCTGCAGGATCGCCTGGGGCGCAAAGCGGCCCCGCCAATCTCCCAGGTAATCTTTGCCCCCAGGCCACCAGGCTTGTAGTGTTGGCCTCACCATAACGCTGCCAACCCAACGCCTTGTTAGCCTCGGCGGCCCCCGTCATTACCCTGCAGGTAACACCCATGGAAATCCGCCATTTCCGCTATTTCCTCTGCGTTGCCCGCCATGGCCATTTCACCCGTGCCGCCGAGCAACTGGGCATCGCCCCGCCCACCCTCAGCCGGCAGATCCAGGACATGGAGCGCGAACTGGGCGTTCGCCTGTTCGAGCGCAACCAGCGCGAGGTCAACCTGACCGCCGCCGGCCAGGCCCTGTTCATCGAAGCCGAACAGACCGTGCGTCAGTTCGACGCGGCGCAACTGGGGGCACAACGCGCCGCCCGTGGCGAAAGCGGGCGTATCGAACTGGGCTACGTGGCTTCGGCCGCCTACTCGGGCATGCTCCAGCAGCAAGTGCTTCGCTTCAGCGAAGCCTGCCCCGAGGTACGCCTGAGCATGCGCGAACTGCCCATGGCCGAACTGCCCGCCAGGGTTCGTGATGGCCTGCTTGACCTTGCGTATGTGCGCTCGCCGATGGAACTGCCGGAAGAGCTGGAAGCCATTGCGCTGCACCAGGAGGGCTTCGTCCTTGCCCTGCCCGCCCATTCACGGATCAATGAAGTGCCTCAGATCCCGGCATCGCGCCTGGCCAATGAAACCTTCATCCTGCCCGAGCAGATATCCGGCACGCTGGAGGTCGCCGCGCAAGGTGGCTTCGTCCCGCAGCTTGGCCCGCAGCCCGGCAGCCTGGTGGCGGTGATTACCCTGGTGTCTCTCGGCCAGGGCATCGCCGTGGTGCCGGAATCGGTGGTGCAGCGCATCTGCCTGCCGCAGGTGAACTACCGGCGGATCGTCGACTGCCACGCCAGTTCATGGCTCAGCCTGATTCACCGGCGCTTCGATAAAGCGCCGGCGGTGATGCGTTATGTGCAGAGCGTGAAAGGCGGTGCCTGATCAGTGATCGCCTGCAGCACCCAAGGCGTAGAATTCATGCAGCTTGGCCTGCAGCAAGGCCTTGTCCGGCAAGCGTGTCTGGTACTCCGCAATCAGTGCTGGCGACAAACTGCGATTAAGTGCGTACTCGACCACCTCATCGTCCCTGCTGGCGCACAGCAACACGCCAATCGCAGGGTTTTCATGCGGCTTGCGCTCGTTTCGGTCAAGCGCTTCCAGGTAGAAATCGAGTTTGCCCAGGTACTCGGGCTCGAAGCGGCCGACCTTCAGCTCTATCGCTACCAGGCAGTTGAGGCCGCGGTGAAAGAACAGCAAATCCAGTGCGAAGTCGCGGCCACCGACCTGAAGCGGGTACTGAGAGCCGACGAAGCAGAAGTCGCGGCCCAGTTCGATGAGGAACTGTTTGAGCCGATTCATCAGCGCGCCATGTAGGTCTGCTTCTGCATGATCCCCCGTTAGCCCGAGAAACTCCACCATGTAGGCATCCCGAAAAACCTCCATGGCTGCCGGATAATCTTGACGCAATACTGCCGAAGCCCTGGCCGGGTTTGCGACACTGCGTTCAAAAAGCGAGGCCTTGAGTTGCCTTTCCAATTCTCGGCTTGACCACCTTTCCTGAATCGCCATGCGCAGGTAGAACTCGCGCTCCTGAGTGAGCTTGCTCTGGCTGAGAATCATCATGTTGTGGGTCCATGGCAATTGTCTCAGCAGTGCCGAGACTCTTTCGTCATGGCGATAGGCTTCATAAAATTGGCGCATCCGAAACAGGTTAGGTCTCGTAAAACCTCGTAGCCCAGGCTGCGTTTGGGCAAGATGAGCAGCCAGCTGACTGACCACCGAATCGCCCCATTCCGCCCGCTCCAGCTTGTGGCTGATGTAGGCCCCAACCTGCCAGTACAGGTCGATCAATTGCGTATTGACCGCCTGCACCGCACGCTGCCTGGCATCCTGAATCAACCTGAGCACTTCCTCGAAACGGTCATCCTTTACCGAAGGAAGGGCCACCGGCGCTTGTGGTTCTTGTTGTTCAGCGCTCATGCATCGACTCCCTTTTGAATTCGCCAGGAAGTCTACCCCCGGTGAGCCGTCACCCCGCCACCGGCAGCACCTCTGATTTGTTTCAAAAAGCAAAGGGCACCCATCCACTGGTGCCCTTCGCCCTACCGTAAGGTGAACCCGATCACCCCATCGACCGCGCCCCTACAGGTTGCGCATGGCCCCGCGATGTCACGATCCCCAGGAAGGAAATGACGATTGCCAGGCCCAGCGTCGAACTCACTTCTACCCGGTGCTCCGGGGTGTACATCATCACCGCCAGCGCCCCGGCAATGAAGATGATCACCGCCCAGGTGAGGTAAGGGAACAGCCACATGCGGAACTTCAGCTCGGTGTTCTCGCGCTCCAGGCGGCGGCGCATGCGCAGCTGCGAGATGGCGATGACCATGTACACCAGCAAGGCGATGGCGCCGGAACTGGCCAGCAGGAACTCGAACACGCCTTTCGGTGCGAAGTAGTTGAGGATGGCAATCGCCGCGCCGATCAAGGTACTGCCAAAGACCGCAGAGCGCGGTACGCCTACCCTGGAGGTCTTGTTGAGGAAGGCCGGGGCGTCACCGCGCTTGGCCAGCGAGTACATCATGCGCGAGGCGATGTAGATCGACGAGTTCATGCAGCTGGTCACGGCCACCAGCACCACCAGGTCGACCATGAACGCGGCGTTGGGGATGTTCATGATTTCCAGCGCACGCTGGTAGGAACCCACCACCGCCAACTGCGGGTCGTTCCATGGCACCACCGAGATGATCACGAAGATCGACAGGATGTAGAAGGTGCTGATGCGCCAGATCACCGAACGCGTCGCCTTGGCGATGTTGCGCGACGGGTCGCTGGACTCGGAGGCAGCGATGGTCACCGCCTCGGTGCCGATAAAGCTGAACATCACGGTAATGAACGCACCGATCACCGCCGACCAGCCGTTCGGGGCGAAGCCGCCGTGCTCGGCGATCAACCCGCTCAGGCCGCTGACCTCGCGGTTGGGCAGCCAGCCCATCAGGGCAGCGAAACCAAGGCCGATGAAGCCCAGGATCGCCGTGACCTTGAGGATGGCGAACCAGAACTCGAATTCACCGTACTTGGCCACGCTGAACAGGTTGGTGCAGGCCAGCAACAGTACCGAGGCCAGGGCAAAGATCCAGCTGTCCACCTGAGGGAACCAGGCGTTCAGCACATGCCCGGCGGCCAGTGCTTCGATCGGGATCACCAGTACCCAGAACCACCAGTACAGCCAGCCGATGGTATAGCCGGCCCAGCGGCCGATGGCCTGGTCGGCGTAGGTGGAAAACGATCCGGTATCGGGGTGTGCCACGGCCATTTCGCCGAGCATGCGCATGACCAGGACTACCAGGGTCCCGGCCACGAAATAGGAAATTATGGTTGCGGGCCCGGCCGCCGCAATGGCGTGCCCAGAGCCTACGAAAAGTCCGGCGCCGATGATGCCGGCGATGGACAGCATCGTTACATGACGTGGCTTGAAACCTTGTGCAAGGTTGCCATCAGATCCCACGGTGTTCATTGATGTTGTTCTCTTTTTGCTGACACAAGGATGGGGGCAGGCGTAGGCGAAAATATCTCCTTTGAAATCAATAAGTCGACAGGTTGCTCGGGTTCTGTTGATGTTCTTTGGTGTGCGTCACAGAGCAACGTGCCAGTGCGGTTCGGGGTTCATTTAAGCTCCGCAGGGCTGTGGGAAATTACACGAGAACGCCCCGGAACTGTTCGATCACGACAGGGCCTTTCCATTCACGCCAGATGTCGCGAATGGCATGTCCGATTGCGCCACCGGGTCATCTGGCGCTTTTGTTTTTCATTTGAATGTGTGTTGCCTGCCCTGGCCCTATCGCCGGCAAGCCAGCTCCACCTCGACCGCATCGATTTGATGCCATGCGCACTCTTGGTCGGATACAAAAAAGCCCCGGTCTCCCAGGGCCTCCTTGCAACACCTCGATGCTGGCTCACCTGACCATGCAAGGCCGCTTGTTGTCGAAACTCCACCCCGAAATCAGGAACTGCATCGCCACACTGTCATCCCGCGCTCCCAGGCCCATATTGCGGTAGCACTCATGGGCCTTGGCCAGCTGGTCTTCATCCAGCTCCACCCCCAACCCCGGCCGCGCCGGCACCCCCACGTGCCCGTCGACGATGCGCAGTGGCTCCCGGGTCAGGCGCTGGCCGTCCTGCCAGATCCAGTGCGTATCGATCGCGGTGATCTCGCCCGGCGCCGCAGCCGCCACCTGGGTAAACATCGCCAGCGAGATGTCGAAGTGGTTATTCGAGTGCGACCCCCAGGTCAGCCCCCAGTCATTGCACATCTGCGCCACCCGTACCGAGCCCTGCAGGGTCCAGAAATGCGGGTCGGCCAGCGGGATGTCCACCGACTGCAGCTGGATGGCATGGCCCATTTGCCGCCAGTCGGTGGCGATCATGTTGGTAGCCGTGGGCAAACCCGTAGCGCGACGGAATTCGGCCATCACCTCGCGGCCCGAGTAGCCGTTCTCGGCGCCGCACGGGTCTTCGGCATAGGCCAGCACATCGTGTTTGTCGCGGCACAGGGCGATGGCTTCCTTGAGTGACCAGGCACCGTTGGGGTCCAGGGTGATGCGCGCTTCGGGGAAGCGTTCGGCCAGCGCCGTCACCGCTTCCATTTCTTCTTCACCTCGCAGCACGCCGCCCTTGAGCTTGAAGTCGCTGAAGCCATAACGCTGCTTGGCCGCTTCGGCCAGGCGCACAACCGCCTCCGGGGTCAGGGCCTGTTCGTGGCGCAGACGGAACCAGTCGTCATCGGCATCCGCTTCGTTGCGGTAGGCAAGGTCGGTCTGCTGGCGGTCACCGATATAGAACAGGTAGCCGAGCATCTTCACCGCATCCCGTTGCTGCCCCTCACCCAGCAGTGCCGCCATGGGCACATTCAGGTGCTGGCCGAGCAGGTCGAGCAGCGCCGATTCGACAGCCGTCACCGCATGCACGGTGATACGCAGGTCGAAGGTCTGCAGGCCACGCCCGGCGCTGTCGCGGTTGGCGAAGGTCTGGCGCATGGCATTGAGCACGCGCTGGTAATGACCGATCGGCTGGCCGACCACCAGGCTGCGGGCGTCTTCCAGGGTCTGGCGAATGTTCTCGCCACCAGGCACTTCGCCCAGGCCGGTATTGCCGGCGCTGTCGCGCAGCACCACCACATTGCGGGTGAAGTACGGGCCATGGGCGCCACTGAGGTTGAGCAGCATGCTGTCGTGGCCGGCCACGGGGATGACGCGCAGGTCGGTGACCACGGGGGTGCTGGTGTGCAAGGTCTGCATGTTCATGATTGTTGTCTCGCAGTCGTCAGTGGGTCTGGCCCAGGGCCGAAGGGGCCTTGAGTGGATCGGCAGGCACGCCCTTTGGGCGCGTGCGCACAAAGAAGATGGCGATGGCCGCCAGCACCGAGGTCACCGCCAGGCCGTACAGGCCGCCCTGGATCGACCCGGTCTGCTGCTCCAGCAGGCCGAAGGTGGTGGGGGCAACGAAACCGCCAAGGTTGCCGACCGAGTTGATCAGCGCGATTACTGCCGCGGCGATGCGCGCATCCAGGTAGCCCTGCGGGATTGGCCAGAAGAGTGACGACGCCGACTTGAAGCCGATGGCGGCGAAGCACACGGCAACGAAGGCGAACACCGGCCCACCGGTGGTGGACATGAACATGCCAATGGCAGCGATCAGCAGCGCACCCGCGACCCAGGCCTGCTGGAACTTCCAGCGTGCAGACCCTGCGGCGAAGGCATACATGGCCAGGATCGAGATCAGCCACGGGATCGAGTTGAAGAACCCTACCTGCAGGTCGTTGAGGTCGCCCATGCGCTTGATGATGCTGGGCAGCCAGAAGGTCGCGGCGTAGATGGTCAGCTGGATGCAGAAGTAGATCAGGCAGAACAGCACGATCTGGCGGTCCTTGAGCAGGCTCCAGGACGACACCTTTACCGCGCCGACGGCTTCGCGCTCACGCTGCTCGCGGTCGATGGTATCGACCAGCGCGTCCTGCTCGGCCTTGCTCAGCCACTTGGCGTCGTGGGGCTTGGAGTCGAGCCAGAAGAACACGAAGAAGCACAGCGTCACCGAAGCCATGCCTTCGATGAACAACATCCACTGCCAGCCATGCAGGCCCAGGCCCTGGATCTGCATCAGCGCCCCGGCCAGCGGCCCGGAAATCAGCGAGGCCAGTGCCGAACCGCTGAGGAAGATGGCAATCGCCTTGCCCCGCTCGGCCGCCGGCAGCCAGCGGGTGAAGTAGTAGATCACCCCGGGGAAGAAGCCCGCTTCGGCGACACCCAGCAAAAAGCGCAGCACGTAGAACTGGGTTTCGGTCTGCACAAAGGCCATGGCCGTGGCCACCAGCCCCCAGGTGAACATGATGCGGGTCAGCCACAGGCGTGCACCGACCTTTTGCAGCAGCATGTTCGACGGCACTTCGAACAGTGCGTAGCCGATGAAGAACAAGCCGGCGCCAAAGCCGAAGGCAGCGGCGCTGATGCCCAGGTCGCTTTCCAGGTGCGGGCGGACGAAGCCGATGTTGACACGATCGAGGTAGTTGACGATGAACATGATGACGAACAGCGGCAGGACGTAGCGCTTGACCTTGGCCAAGGCACTGGCCAGCGCGTCGCCTTCAGCCCGTGCAGACGGAGCGAGGGTGTCGTTCACTTACGAATCTCCCACTAATTGTTTTTGTGCGGGTCGAGGTTGTCTGACATGACAGTGGGGTGGAGCATATGCGCAGGGAAGTTGTACGACAAGATGGCGATTAGCGCTTAAAACCCAAAATACAAGCTGTCACAATGCTAACTTGCTTCGATCATGCGGTAACAGCTCATGGATCAGCGAAGCCTGATTACCGAAAAACCGACAAAAAATATTTTTATCGATTAACTTGTCGTACAAGCACAACAAGAACGGACCGCCACATGGAAACCACACCCGTCCATAAACGCGGCCACAGCCGCGCCCATGACCTGGTCTCGAGCCTGACTCAACAGATTTTGCTCGGCACCTTCAAGCCTGGTGACAAGCTGCCTTCGGAGAACACCTTGGTGCGCGAGCATGGGGTAAGCCGCACGGTGGTTCGCGAAGCCTTGTCGAAGCTGCAGGCCTCGGGGCTGGTGGAGCCACGCCACGGTATCGGTACCTTCGTGATGGAGCGCCAGCCCCAGGCTGGCCTGCGCATCGCCGCGGAAAGTGCGGCCAATGTGCGCGACCTGCTGGAACTGCGCATTGGCCTGGAAGGCCAGGCCGCCGCCCTGGCTGCGCTGCGCCGTGATGAAGGGCAACTGGCACGCATGCGCCAGGCGCTGGATGACTACCAGGATCTGGCCGCCGCGGGCGACAGTTGCATCGAGGCCGACCGGCGTTTTCACCTGTTGATCGCCGAGGCCACCGGCAATCTGTATTTCACCGAAATGCTGCTGCAACTGGGCAATGGCTTGATCCCGCGCAACCGCATGGCCCAGGCTGAGCGTGCCGGGTCCAGGCTGGCGCGGCAGGCGTACCTGGCCAACCTGGAGCATGAGGCAATCCTCAATGCCATTCGCCGGCAAGACCCGGATGCAGCGCGCGCGGCGGTGTGCCTGCACCTGTCCAACAGCCGCGATCGGCTGCTGCCGGAATAGGCGCCGTCACGCTACCCCGCGTGCACCTGCTGGCGTACCGCATCCTCGGCGAATGGATTGGCTTGCAGGGCGACTGTTACATCCAGCCGCCCGCACTTCACCAGGTCAGGCAGATCTTGCCGAAGTGGCGGTTGCTCTCCTGGTAGCGGAACGCCTCGACGATCTGCTCCAGCTCGAAATGCTTGTCCACCACTGGCCGCAAGCCGTTGGCATCGATCGCCCGCACCATCGCCTGCTGCTGCGCGCGGCTGCCCACCAGCACGCCTTGCAGGCGAATCTGCCGCACCAGCGCCTGCACCAGCGGCAATTGCCCGGCCACACCGGTGAGAATGCCGATCAGCGACACATGCCCGCCAATGCGCGCGGCAATCATCGATTGTTCCAGCGTCGCCGGTCCGCCCACTTCGATGACATGGTCGACACCGCGGTTGTCGGTCAGCTCGCGCACTTTCTCACCCCAGGCCGGGGTGCTCTTGTAATTGATCAGGTGATCGGCACCCAGGGCTTTCAGGCGCTCGAGCTTGGCGTCGCTGGACGAGGTGGCGATGACCGTGGCGCCGGCCAGCTTGGCGAACTGCAGGGCAAAGATCGACACCCCGCCAGTGCCCTGCACCAGTACCGTGTCACCCGGTTTGAGGTGATCGTCGCTCATCAGCGCACGCCAGGCGGTAAGCCCGGCAGTGGTCAGGGTAGCGGCTTCGGCGTGGCTGAAACCCTTGGGCGCCAAAGTGAACGAGGTGGCGCGGGCGGTGACCTGCTCGCGGGCGTAACCATCGAGGCCATCACCGGGCACCCTGGCAAAGCCTTCGACATTGGCCTGGCCGTCCAGCCAGTCGGGGAAGAAGGTGCTGACCACGCTGTCGCCTACCTGGAACTCGGTGACGCCGGCACCCACCGCAAGCACTTCACCGGCGCCATCGGCCATGGGAATGCGCCGCTCGCTCGGGCCCCACATGCCACTGACCACCGCGAAGTCGTGGTAGTTGAGGGAGCTGGCGTGCAGGCGCACGGTGATCTCGCCGGCCTGTGGTGCAGCGGCTTCGCTGGTGCCGACCTCGACCTTGTCGTAGCCGCCGCCGGGTTGTACGTAGATGGCCTTGCTGGTCATGGGTGGGTCTCCGTTTCAGGGAAAAGAATGGGGTTCAGCATAGACAGGGCCCGCATTGCCAACACAAAGATCAGCCCAGCATCACCTTCAATGCCCGGCAATCGGCCGCATGCCAATCCACCAGCTCCGGCCAGGGATTGTCCGGCAGGTTCACCAGTACCGTACGCGCCCCCGCCGCCCGACCGCAGTCCAGGTCGAAGCGGTAATCGCCGACCATCACCAGCTCGCTCGGCGCCACGCCCCAGGCGCTGGCGATCTTCAGCAGCCCATCAGGGCTTGGCTTGGGCGCAGCTTCGTCCCGCCCGAGCACATGCTCGACGGCAAAACAGTCCGCCAGGCCGATCGCCTCCAGCGTCACATGCGCCAGCTCCCGCGCATTGCGGGTGAGGATACCCAGCCGGCAACCGCGCCCGGCCAGCTCGCGCACCAGCTCCACCGCCCCGCTGGCTGCCGTCGAGGTAATGGCCAGGTCGCGCTCGTGCTCCAGCAACCAGGCATGCTTGGCCGCCGCCTCCGCTGCCGGCAACGCCGCCAGGTGGGTCAAAATATCGTCTTCAGGCGGAATCTCCAGTGCCTCGCGGATCGCGGCAAAATCGTGCACTGCCACAGTCAGGGTGCCGTCCATGTCGAACACCCAGTTGCGGATCTCGGCCAGGTTCATGCCCAGTCCTTGCGGTGGCGAATCAGGCCTTCCTGGCACGACGACGCCACCAGTTGCCCGGCCTGGTTGTAAATGCTGCCACGGCAGAAACCGCGAGAGTTGCCGGCCCATGGGCTGTCGGTGGCATACAGCAGCCACTCGTCTGCGCGCAGGTTGCCGTGGAACCACAGCGAATGGTCGAGGCTGGCGATCTGCATGTCGCGCTGCCACACCGACTTGCCATGCGGCAGCAACGCCGTGGTCAGCAGGCCGAAGTCAGAGGCGTAGGCCAGCAGGTATTTATGCAAAGCTGGCACGTCGGGCAGCTTGCCGTCGGCGCGGAACCAGGCGTACTTCACCGGGTCGCCGGGCTTGGGGTTGAACGGGTCACGCTCGGTGACCGGGCGGATCTCGATCGGCTTGGCGCACAGCACCTTGTCGCGAATTCGCTCGGGAAGCTGATCGGCCATGGCGCGGGCCAGCTCCACTTCGGTGGGCAGGTTTTCCGGGCCGACCACATCAGGCATCTGTGCCTGGTGCTCGAAGCCTTCTTCGTCGTACTGGAACGACGCGCTGCAGGTGAAGATGGTATGGCCCTTCTGGATCGCAGTCACCCGCCGGGTGCTGAAGCTGCCGCCATCGCGCACGCGGTCCACCGAATACACCACCGGCAGGCTGGCATCGCCCGGGCGCAGGAAGTAGCCGTGCAACGAATGCACATGGCGTGCGTCTTCGACCGTCTGACTGGCCGCCGACAATGACTGGCCCAGCACCTGCCCACCGTACAACTGGCGGAAGCCCAGGTCCTGGCTGCGTCCGCGGAACAGGTTCTCCTCGATGGACTCGAGGCTCAACAGGTCGACCAGGTCGTCCAACACATGACTCATCGGGGCTTCTCCTAGCAAGGCAACACATCTCTACAGCGCTGTTATGAGGGCAAATGATACAGGGTTTGTCATTCGCGCCGGGCATGGCCGTGTATTCAGGCGCGCAGGGTGCGCTCCCAGTGCGCGCGGTCGATGCGGTACAGCACATGCGGGCGCAGCGGGTGCCCGACGGGCAGGCGGGGGTGCTCGAAACTGCCGTGCACGTCCTGCTGCATGCCAATGGCCTGCATCACCTTTTGCGACGGCAGGTTGCTCTCGCTAGTGAACGACACCACTTCCTCCAGGCGCAATTGGGCGAACGCACAACGCAGGCAGGTCCACGCCGCTTCGCTGGCAAAGCCCTGGCCCCAGTGGCGCCGCGCCAAGCGCCAACCGATCTCCACGGCTGGCGCGAAACTGGCGTCAAAATTGACGTTGAGCAACCCGGTCATGCCGATGAACGCACCGGTGTCCTGGCGTTCGAGCGCCCACAGGCCAAAACCGTATTCGTTGAAATGCCCGCGCACGCGGCCGATCAGCGCGGCAGCCTCCAGGCGCGTCAGTGGGGCGGGGAAATAACGCATCACCTGCGGGTCGGCACACAGCGCGGCGAACTCGCCCAGGTCGTCGTCGCGCCATTGGCGCAGCACCAGCCGTGCGCTTTGCAGTTCATGAATGGGGGTCATCGGGCCTGCTCCGGTTTTGCCGCCTTGCAGTTTACAGCGTAGGCGCGGGTGCGGGTTTCACCCAGCTGCAGCAACCGAATGCAATTTTCACAAGCCCTTCACCGGTCCCCGACAGCCCGCTCGGCAACATGCTCGCCACCACTGCCGCGCCAGGCGCGGCCATGTCTATGGAGCAACGCATGTTATCGAGCAATACCCTGGGGCACCCTGCCATCCACGCCCGGCGCAAGCGCCGCCTGGGCCGCAAGGCCCTCGGTGCCGCCCTTGGCCTGTGCATGGTCGTGGCGGCGTTGACCACCTGGCTGGCGACGAGGACGCACATCGTGGACCTTGGCAACGATCAACAACTGAGTGACAGCGGATTGCTGCAGGACTGGGTCGAGGGGGCGGTGATCGTGATGATCCGCCACGCCGAACGCTGCGACAGCGCCCCCGGCCCCTGCCTGGACGACCCCACCGGCATCACCGTGGCCGGTAGCCAGGCCGCCGGCCGGGTCGGCCAAGGGCTGCACCAGCTGGGCCTGAACAACGCCGATCTGCTCAGCAGCCCTAAACTGCGCACCCGGCAAACCGCGCACTTCATCCTTGGCCAGGCAGTGGCCAGCGAAGACTGGCTGGAAGGGTGCGACAATCGGTTTGCCAGTGAAGCCCTGGCCCGCAAGCGCCCGGGGCATAACCTGGTACTGGTGACGCATAACGGTTGCATCGATCACTTCGCCCGCCAGCAGAACGTTGCAGGCGGTGAGCGTGAAAGCGGTTACGCCAGCGCATTGTTCGTTTCGGTGGATGGCAATGGCAAGGCACGCATCCTCGGGCGCCTGAACGAACCGGACTGGCAACGAGTATTGGCGAGCGCAGGGCGATAACTGGCAAGATCAGCACTGGCCCTGATTGCGAATGCCCCATGCCGTTGCCGCTGATCTACCACGAAGACTACAGCCCGGAGTTCCCCGCCGAACACCGCTTTCCGATGGACAAGTTCCGCCTGCTTCACGACCACCTGGTCGACAGCGGGCTGACCACCGACCAGGCGCTTTTGCGTCCGGATATCTGCCCCAACGATATCCTCGCCCTGGCCCATGACCGCGGCTACATCGAGCGTTACATGAACGGCGAGCTGTCACGCGAGGACCAGCGCCGCCTGGGCCTGCCCTGGAGCGAGGCCCTGGCCCGGCGTACCGTACGCGCAGTCGGTGGCTCGCTGCTAAGCGCCGAGATGGCACTGCAGCACGGCATCGCTTGCCACCTGGCCGGCGGCACCCACCACGCCCATTACGACCACCCGGCAGGCTTCTGCATCTTCAACGACCTGGCAGTGATCAGCCGCTACCTGCTGGAAGCTGGCCGGGTGCATCGCGTGCTGATCTTCGACTGCGACGTCCACCAGGGCGATGGCACCGCGCGCATCCTGCACGACACACCAGAGGCCATCACCGTATCGCTGCATTGTGAGCAGAACTTCCCGGCGCGCAAGGCGCAAAGCGACTGGGACATCCCGCTGCCCCGTGGCATGGGTGATACCGCCTACCTGAAGGTGGTCGACGACGCGCTCAACTACCTGCTGCCCCTGTATCAACCCGACCTGGTGTTGTATGACGCCGGCGTGGATGTGCACAAGGACGACGCCCTCGGCTACCTGCAATTGACCGACGTCGGTGTTGCCGCGCGGGACGAGGCGGTGCTGCGCCACTGCCTGGGCCGCGACATCCCGGTGGTGGGCGTGATCGGCGGTGGCTACAGCAAAGACCGCGCGGCCTTGGCCAAACGCCACGGCATCCTCCATCACAGCGCAGCACGTGTCATGGGTTGTTCACAATGACTGTGGAACCGCCTGTGGATAACCTGCTGGAAAGCGGCTGTGAGCCATGGCCCGTAAGGCTTGCATAGAACTGATCATTTTTTGACCAGTGCTTCCGTTGGCAGCCCTGCGTTAGAATGCGCATCTTTTCCACAGCCCGCCGCCCGCCATGTCCGATCTGAAGCCCACCTTCCCTCCCCTCGCAGTCGTCATTGGTGGCGGCCCCGCCGGCCTGATGGCCGCTGAAGCCATGGCCCAAGCGGGCCTGGCGGTCGAGGTGTTCGACGCCATGCCTTCGGTGGGGCGCAAGTTCCTGCTGGCCGGGGTCGGTGGCATGAACATCACCCATTCCGAGCCCTACCCGGCATTCGTGTCCCGCTATGCAGAGCGCCAGGGCGAGATCGCTGCGCTGCTGCGCGACTTCGACGCCGACGCTTTGCGCCAGTGGATTCATGGCCTGGGCATTGAAACCTTCGTCGGCAGCTCGGGCCGGGTGTTCCCCACCGACATGAAAGCGGCACCCCTGCTACGCGCCTGGCTCAAGCGGCTGCGCGACAGTGGGGTAGTTATCCACACCCGCCACCGCTGGCTGGGCTGGGACGCCGAGGGCGCCTTGCGAATCGCTTATCCACAGGGTGAGCGGTTACTGAATGCTGCGGTCGTGGTATTGGCGTTGGGCGGCGGCAGCTGGGCGCGCCTGGGCTCTGACGGCAGCTGGCAGCCGCTGCTGGCCGAACGGGCTGTGGATATCTCGGCCTTGCAACCGAGCAACTGCGGCTTCGAAGTCGAAGGCTGGAGCGCGCTGCTCAAGGACAAGTTTGCCGGGGCGCCCTTGAAGAACATCGCCCTTGGGGTAGCGGGCAGCGCGCCGCGCAAAGGTGAGTTCATTCTCACTGCCCAAGGCATCGAGGGCAGCCTGGTGTACGCCTGGTCGGCGCCAGTGCGCGAGGCCATCAACCGCGAAGGCCGTGGGGTGCTGTTGCTCGACCTGCTACCGGACAAGCCTGTGGACAAAGTTGCCCAGGCACTCGCCAGACCGCGAGGCTCGCGCTCCATGGCCAAGCACTTGCACAGCCAGCTGGGCATCGACGGGGTGAAGGCGGCGCTGCTGCGGGAACTGACCGATCAGGCGACGTTTGCCGACCCCGAAGCATTGGCGCGGGCGATCAAGGCGTTGCCGATCACGCTGGTGCGGGCACGACCGCTGGATGAAGCGATCAGTAGCGCGGGCGGGGTGCGTTTCGAGGGGCTGGATGAGGGGTTGATGATAAAGGCCCTGCCGGGGGTGTTCTGCGCCGGCGAAATGCTGGACTGGGAGGCGCCGACTGGCGGGTATCTGCTGACCGCATGTTTTGCCAGTGGGCTGCGCGCCGGGCGAGCGGCAGCGGATTGGGTAATGCGGATTAACTGAAAGATTGCCGGGGCTGCTTTGCAGCCCCAGAATTTTCAAGGCTTACGCTTGCGTGGCCCACCATTGAAGCTAGGCACCTTGCGCACAGCCTTCACCGCCGGCTCCGGCTCGCCACTGTCCATCCAGCGCCCCAACCCGCGCTTGGCGCTGTTTTCCTTTGGCTTCTTGGGCTTCTTCGGCTTCTTGACCACCTGGCCACTGGCGTCGGTCATCGGCACCCGGTGTTCGGGGATGAAATCAGGCTCTTCATGGCGCGCCAGGGTCTGCCGGGTGAGCACTTCGATGGCCGACAGCATCTGCACTTCATCGGCACACACCAGCGATATCGCCTCGCCCTTGTTACCCGCCCGCCCAGTACGCCCGATGCGGTGCACGTAGTCCTCGGCAACAATCGGCAGGTCAAGGTTGACGACCAGCGGCAGGTCGTCGATATCCAGGCCACGGGCCGCCACATCTGTAGCGACCAGCACCTGCACTTCACGGGCCTTGAAGGTGTCCAGGGCGCGCTGGCGGGTGGCCTGAGGGCGGTCGCCGTGGATGCCGTCGGCATTCACCCCTTCTGCCAGCAAGCGCTCCACCAGCTGGTCGACGCCGTTGCGGGTCTTGGCAAACACCAGCACCTGGGTCCAGCGCTGCTTGCGCAGCAGGTGGCAGAACAGGTCGGCCTTGCGCTTTTTATCCACAGGCACCAGCCACTGCTTGACGCTGGCGGCCGCGGCGTTGCGCGGGCTGACTTCGATGCTCAGCGGGTCATTCAGGGCCAGCCCCGCCAGCATGCGGATCTGCTCGGAAAAGGTAGCGGAGAACAGCAGCGTCTGACGCTTGCGTGGCAGTGCGGCGTACACCGACTGCAGCTCTTCGGCAAAGCCCAGGTCGAGCATGCGGTCGGCTTCGTCCAGCACCAGGGTCTGCACCTGGTTGAACTTCACCGCGTTCTGCCGGAACAGGTCGAGCAAGCGACCTGGCGTGGCCACCAGCAGGTCGACGCCGCGGCGCAGGCGCATCATCTGCGGGTTGATGCTGACCCCGCCATACACCGCATAAGTGCTCAGCGGCAGGTTTTCAGCGTACTCGCGCACGTTGTTGTGCACCTGTTCGGCCAGCTCACGGGTGGGCACCAGCACCAGCGCGCGGATCGAGTTGGCGGCCACCTTCTCGCCCTCCAGTGCCAGACGTTGCAGCACAGGCAGGGCAAAACCTGCGGTTTTGCCGGTGCCGGTCTGGGCTGCGGCCATCAGGTCGCGGCCGGCCAGCACGGCGGGGATGGCCTTGGCCTGCACCGGGGTCGGGGTGGTGTAGTCCAGCTGCTGCAGGGTGCGCAGCAGCGGTTCGATCAGGCCGAGTTTGGCGAAATTCATGGCAATACCGTCAGGGGGTTCAGCGAAGGCGGCAAGTTTACCGCATCGCCCCTGCCTACTTGCAGATTTCACCTTTCAACGGTTGCGCCGGCGCAGGTGCCTTGCGCCACTGCGGCAGGCCGATCAGCACCACCGCGCCGATGATCACCGCCATGGCCACGCACTCTTCGGCGCCAATCTGTTCACCGGCAAAGACGATGCCCAGCAACACCGCTACCGCCGGGTTGACGTAGGCATAGCTGGTGGCGGCCGCCGGGCGAACATGCTTGAGCAGGTACATGTAGGCACTGAACGCCAGGATCGAGCCGAACAACACCAGGTACGCCAGCGCTCCCCAGCCGGCGGCTGTCGGCATCTGCGTCATGCGCTCGCCAGACAGCACACTGCCCAGCAACAGCACGGCACCACCGACCAGCATTTCCGCGGCGCTGGCCATCGGGCCCTGCGGCAGTGGCAGCGATTTGCTCCACACCGAACCAAACGCCCAGGAGGCGGCGGCGAAAATGATCAATGCTGCACCAATCGGGCTGGCCTGCAGGTTGGAGCCCAGGTTGAGCATGCCGATGCCCACCAGCCCAAGGGCAATCCCCGCCCACTCCAACCTGGAATTACGGTGCCCGAACAACAGGCCGAACAGCAAGGTGAACAGGGGCACCGTCGCCACCGCCAATGCTGCCACGCCCGAAGCCACGCCGGCATGTTCGGCCACGGTCACACCGCCGTTGCCGCAACTCAGCAGCAGAAAGCCGATCGCCCCCGCCGCTCGCCATTGCGGCCACGTCGGCGCTGGCACCCCGCGCCAGCGCAGGAAGCCATACAGCAGGCCACCGGCAATCAGGAAGCGCACCCCGGCCATCAGCATCGGCGGCCAGCTCTCGACACCAATGCGAATGAACAGGTAGGTGGAGCCCCAAACCAGATACAGGGCAAGAAAGGCACCAATGAGCAATAACGGGAAGCGACGGGAGGCAGGCATGGAAAAACTCGAAATCCGTTTACGGGTGATTCAGTTTAAGGGCCTGCCAAGGCAAAGATAAGTTACAAAATGGCTTGAAATGGGCGGCACACTTTTGCGCCGCTCTAACAATATTTCGCCAACGCCTCGCGAACCTTCGCCGCAGGTGTTTTCTGCAAGCGGCACAGCATATCGTGCGAAAGTTGCTGCACCCCATGGTTCTGGCGCAATACGCCAGTCAGATGCTGCAGCAGGTTGGCCGCCATCTCGGCATCAGCCATGGCACGGTGCGCGGCACCGGTATCCGGCAGCCCGGCCCAGCGGGTCAGAGTGCCCAGCTTGTGGTTCGGCGCCGCCGGCAACAAGCGTCGCGACAACAACAGCGAACAGGCGAATGACTGGCTGCGGCTGCGGCCGATACGGCCAAGTTCGTAGTCCCAGAACTTCTGGTCGAAGGCAGCGTTATGCGCCAGCAGTGGCGTGCCACCGACGAATTCGGCCACTTCGTTCATCACCTTGTCCACCGGTGGCGCACTGCGCAGCATGGCGGTGGTGATGCCAGTCAGCCCGGCGACGAACGCCGGCACCGGCACGCCGGCGTTCATCAGGCTCTGGTAGCGCTCGACGATACGCCCGCGCTCCAGCATCACGACCGCCACCTCGGTGGCGCGGCAGCCGGCGCTGGGGGTGATGCCAGTGGTTTCAAAGTCGATGACAGCAATACGTTCCATGAACAGACCTTAGTGTTTGAGCAACAGCGTACCTTCGATAGGTACATAGCGGGTGGCGGCACGGATCAACGACAGCGCGGTAAGCCCAGGCACGCCATACACCACCGCCTCGGTGCCATGGCGCTGGATCACCCGTTCCAGCAACAGGTCAAAATCGCCGTCCCCCGAGGCCAGCACGACCTGGTCGACCCGGCTTGCCGCGTCAATCACATCCAGGGTGATGCCAACGTCCCAGTCACCTTTGGCCGACCCATCGCTGCGCTGGATGAACGGCTTCAGCCGCACCTCGAACCCGAGGTTGCGCAGAATCTGCTGGAATTGCTGCTGCTTGCTGTCACCGCGATCAATGGCGTAGGCCACGGCCTCGACGATCTGGCCTTCGCGGCTGACATCGGCCCACAGGGCGGTGTAGTTGAAATGGCAACCGTGCGCCTGGCGCACGGTGTAGTAGAGGTTCTGCACATCGGCGAACAGCGCGATCTTTTTCACCTGGGAACCTCATGTCTGGCCTGGGATACCGGGGGCCGCCTGGCAGCCACCGGAAATGCCAGCAGTATGCCAGACCTGTCAGACGTACGAGTCATCGTCCGAGAAGAACCCACCACCATCGCTGCCATAATCGGTGTCGGCGTAACCACCCTGGTCATTGCCCCACCCACTATTGTCAGCCACTTGCTGCTGCCCGCCCTGGTCGTTCCAGCCGCCGCTGTCACTGGCCGGCAGGGGCTCTTCATTGACCACTTCAACCACCTCTTCCGGTTGCGAGTTGTGGTTGAACAGGCTGCTGATGCCCTGCGCCAGCAATACCCCGCCCGCCACACCGGCGGCGGTCTGCATGGCGCCACCCAGGAAGCTGCTGGCACCACCGCGCGCAGGGGCGGCGCCAAACCCCGGCTGCTGCGCCTGTGGCTGGGAAAAACCCGGTGCCGACGGCTCACGCCAACCACCGCCCGACGCCACCGCGGGTGCCGAAGGACGCTGCGGCTGCTGCACAGCCGGGGCAGCGCTACGCCCACCCGAACCAAAGATGCCGGACAGGAAGCCACCACCGCCATTGCTCGGCGCACTATTGGCAGCCTGTGCGGCCTCGGCCTGCGCGCGGGCCCGCTTCAGTTCGGCTTCCAGCTGTTTGTTCTGCTCGTCCAGGCGCTTGAGTGCGGCTTCCTGTACCAGGATCGCCTGGGCCATGTAGTAAGGCGCCGCCGGCTGCTGACGCAGGTGCCCCTCGATGCATGCCTGGGCCTGCGCATCACGCGGCTGCGCTGGGTCTTCGGCTTGCTTGATGCGGCCGAACAGGCCGTCGATCAGGGATTGTTCTTCAGTATTCATGGGGCGACCTCATGGGTAGCGGGACATCGGACAGGCTCAAAGATGGGGCGTGCAGGCGTAGGATTCAATAACCTGTGCCGTGAAACTTTTTTCAGCAAGTGACAGACGCGGGCCCGCTTTGGGCTAAAGTTATGCCCCTGTTTTTACTGCCATGCGATGTTGACCGATGAATCCGCTGAGCGTCCTGCGCGACTCCCTGTACTTCTTCCGCCGCCACCTGCCGAACATTGTCCAGCTGTGCCTGCCGCTGGTGGTGCTGGAGGCCTTGCTCACCCAACTGCTGTACCGGCAGATGGGCGACCAGGCATCGCCGGCCTACGGCATGCTGGTCAGTCTGTTGTTCTACCCGCTGTACAGCGCGGCACTGATCCTTTACCTCGACACCCGCAGCAATGGCCAGGAAATCGGCAAGCGCGACCTGTTCGCCCGGGCCCTGCAACTGTGGCCGCAACTGGCGCTGCTGATACTGATCAGCTCGCTGCTGATCATGGCCGGCCTGGCACTGTTCGTGTTCCCGGGGGTGTGGATCATGATCAACCTGGTGTTCGCCGAGTACCTGCTGGTGCTGCGCGGCCTGCCCGTGGTGCAGGCGATGCGCGAAAGCGCGCGCATGACCACCGGTCACTTCATGCGGATCATGATCTGCGTGGTGAGTGTGCTGGCGCCGATCTGGCTGATCGACGGGTTGTTGCTGATGGCCTTCCCCGAGCCATCGCCGGGCATGGAACTGGCCATGGACAGCCTCAGCGGATTCCTGCAGCTGTTCAGCACCGTGGTGCTGTTTCGCTTGTTCATGCTGCTGGAGGGCGAAACCGCCGGCTGACATGCCGCCAAAGGAAGCCCTTGACCATGCCTGCTGTTCGGAGGGCCCACTATGCTGGGCTCGCCTTTTCGAACCGATGGAGAACAGCAGGTGAACGTACCTACCATCCCCACCACGTGGGCTGACCAACTCGAAGTATTCCTTGGCACCCTGCATACCGTGCCGCCCGCTACCACAACGCCGTCTGCTGATCCCGAAAGAGCCGTTTACCGCAGCTATTTCGAAGACCGTGAGGGCAACGTCCTGGGTGGTCAAAGCGACTGGATCGTTGCGGGCAAGGAAAAGCCTGCCTACACCTTTCGCTTTCTGCTGCATTCAAGAAGCTCGGATCGATTGCACTTCATGATCACCGGAAGTGGGCCGGACCACGAAAAAAAGGTAGGCATCAGCCGCAATGGCTACCTGGGCCTTTATCAGGTCTCAACCGTCAGCGACTTCATCAAGATCGAACCCTTGGAGTGGTCAGAGAACGCAGTGCTGTGCCGCCTGCGCGACCATCTTGGCCACGCCGTCAAGGCGCGACACGATTCTGCAACCGATACCCCTCGATTCTCCTATTTGAACGCCCAGGCAGGTGCTGACACTCTTTTCATCCTGCAGCGTGTTCACAACTGACCCCCAACCAGACCTTGTGGTTTCAGGTCCCGCGAGGCTTGGCCCGTGCCGTAGCCTCGGCAACTAGCGGGTCATCCGGCCAGTAATGCTTCGGATAGCGCCCTTTCAGGTCCTTCTTCACCTCGGCATAGGTCGTGCGCCAGAAGTTGGCCAGGTCCTGGGTCACCTGCACCGGGCGACGCGCCGGCGACAGCAAGTGCAGTTTGACTTGCTGGCGGCCGTTGGCGATGCGCGGTGTGTCGGCAAGGCCGAACAGCTCTTGCAGGCGCACGGCGAGGATCGGCGGGGTTTCGCTGTAATCCAGGCGGATGCTGGAGCCGGACGGCACCGTCAGCTGCGCCGGGGCCTGTTCTTCCAGGCGCTGCGGCAGCGGCCAGGGCAACAGGTTGCGCAGCATCGACGGCAGGTCCAGCGCGGCGAAATGGCTGAGGCGGGACACTTTGCCCAAGTACGGCTGCAGCCAGTCTTCCAGGCTGGCGAGCAGGGCTTCGTCACCCAGATCGGGCCAGTCGCTGTGGCTTTCCTTGGCCAGGTCGAGCTGGCGCAACAGTGCCACTCGTGCCTGCCACTGCCGCAGTTCAGGCGTCCAGCTCAGCACGTTCAAGCCTTTGCGCCGCACCAGACCAAGCAACGCCCGGGCCCGAGCCTGGTCGTCCAGGCCGGGCAGCGGCTCGCGGCTGAGCACCAGCTCGCCAACCTTGATCTGGCGCTCGGCACGCAACACCTGCTCGCGCTCGTCCCAATCCAGAATGTCGACCCGCTCGACTTGCTCGGCCAGCACGCCGTCGAGCAGGGCCGGGTCGAACTCGGCCGCCAGGTAGATCCGCTCCTCACGCTGGCCTTGCCGGCTACCGAGGTCGGCGATCACCAACCACGGGCACTTCATCAAGGCATCGACTTCGGCAAACAGCGCCGCACGGCCGTTGGCCAAGCGATACTCGGCACCGCCCTCGCGGCGCTGCTGGGCGACGCGGTCGGGGTAGGCCAGCGCCAGCAGCGCGCCCAGCCAACGTGGGTGATCCGGGTCAGCGACGGGCGCACCCGTTTTGACCCGCAGCAAGCTGCGGTACTGGCGCGCCAGCTGGCGGGCGCGCTGCACGCCACCCTGGCCGCCACGGGCAGCCTTGCTCTCGCCGCTGACCAGCGCCAGCCGGCTGTGCAGGTCGGCACCGCCGCCGCGCTGGATATCCCGCTCGCCCAACAACGCCGCCACGTCACAAGCCATCTGTGCCAGGCCCAGGTCCTGGCCACGCAATAACAGGTGGGCGATGCGCGGGTGGGCGGGTAGCTCGGCCATGGCCTGGCCATGTTCGCTGAGGTTGTCGCGGCTACCCGCCTTGAAGGCATTCAGCCGCGCCAGCAGGTCCTGGGCCTGGCCGAATGCGGCAACAGGCGGCTGGTCCAGCCAGCGCAACTGCTCGGGCGTAACGCCCCAACGCGCCAGTTGCAGGGCCAGGCCGGCCAGGTCGGCCTGAAGGATTTCGGCGCTGCCATGGGTGGCAAGCTGGTCATGCTGGGCCTCGGACCACAAGCGGTAGCACACACCCGGCTCAAGTCGGCCGGCACGGCCGGCGCGCTGGGTGGCGCTGGCGCGGGAAATGCGCTGGGTGTCGAGGCGGGTCATGCCGCTGCCGGGGTCGAAACGGGGCACCCGCGCCAGGCCTGCGTCGATCACCACGCGCACGCCGTCGATAGTCAGGCTGGTTTCGGCGATGTTGGTGGCCAGCACCACCTTGCGCTGGCCTTTGGGCGCAGGGTCGATGGCAGCGCGCTGGGCATTGAGGTCGAGTTCGCCATGCAGCGGGCACAGCAGAATCCCGGGGCGTTCGCCCAACGCCTCCTGCAGGCTCTGGTGCACACGGCGGATCTCGGCCTGGCCCGGCAGGAACACCAGCACACTGCCGGTCTGGTCAGCCAGCGCCTGGAGCACGCTATCCACCACCCGCGGCTCGATGAATTCCCCGGGCTGGAAGGGCCGGCCCCAGCGAATGTCCACCGGGTGCATGCGCCCTTCACTGCTGACCACCGGGGCATCGTCCAGCAGCCGCGACAGCCGCTCGCCCTCCAGGGTGGCGGACATCAGCAGAATCTTCAGCGGCGGGTCGTCACGCAAAAGCTCGCGCCCATTCAGGCTCAGCGCCAGCGCCAGGTCTGCGTCCAGGCTGCGCTCGTGATATTCGTCAAAAATCAGCAGGCCCACACCTTCCAGTGCCGGGTCGGCCTGCAGGCGACGGGTGAGGATGCCTTCTGTGACCACCTCGATGCGGGTTTTCGGCCCGACCTTGCTGTCCAGGCGGATACGGTAGCCCACGGTTTCGCCCACCTTTTCGCCCAGCTCGCTGGCCAGCCGCTCGGCAGCTGCCCGCGCCGCCAGGCGTCGCGGCTCAAGCATGAGGATGGTCTGCCCGGCCAGCCACGGCTGGTTCAGCAGCGCCAGCGGCACGCGGGTGGTCTTGCCGGCGCCAGGGGGCGCCTCCAGCACGGCTTCGTCGCGGTTTTCCAGGGCCTGGCGCAGGGCCGGCAACACGGCATCGATTGGTAAAGAAATCATGGTGGTCCTCGAACAGTCCGGCGAGTATAACGGCGAACCCAGCCTGCTCTATCATGGTCTTAGCAACAGGCGCAGGCGCTTCGCTTGCCCTGCTGAAGAACTTTTCGGAGATTTACATGCGCATCCCAACCCGCGTCATCGGTGGCGCCCTCATCGCCACCCTGCTGACCCAACTGACCGCCTGCGGCACCCTTTTCTACCCGGACCGTCGCGGCCAGATCGGCGGCAAGATCGACCCAGTGGTTGCCGCCATGGACGCCATCGGCATCCTGTTCTACGTGATCCCGGGCCTGATCGCCTTCGGCATCGACTTCGCCACGGGCGCCATCTACTACCCAGGCGGGCATACCGCACAGGTCGACCCGGGCAAACTGCGCGACGCCGTCGGCCCGGATGGCAAGGTCGACAACCTGAAGCTGCAGGCCATCCTCGAGAGCGAACTTGGCCAGCGCCTGCCGCTGAACGACCCACGGCTGATCCAGCACCGTGGCAGCGTCGAGCAGCTGGCCAGCCTGGGCCTGGCGCCCGCCGCCTGAACCACAAGGGCACTGAGCACAAGGACACTGACCACGGATGAGCACCACCCCGGCTGAACACCAGCGCCTGCTACGCCTGGCCACCCGCGCATCATTGGCGGTGGCCAGCATCCTGGTGCTGAGCAAAGCGCTGGCCTGGTGGCTGAGCGGCTCGGTCAGCCTGCTGGCCGGGCTGACCGACTCGGCACTGGACGCTGTCGCCTCGTTTCTCAACCTGCTCGCCGTGCACTATGCGCTGCGCCCCGCCGACGATGACCACCGTTTTGGCCATGGCAAAGCAGAAGCCCTGGCCGGCATGGCGCAGGCCCTGTTCATCGGTGTCAGTGCGGTGCTGATCGGGGTACAGGCGGTCGAACGCCTGCAGAGCCCGCAACCTTTGGGGGATACCGGTACAGGGATCGCGGTGATGCTGTTGTCGCTGGCGCTCACCCTGGCCCTGCTGGCGCTGCAGCACAAGGTCATCCGGCTGACCGGTTCAACTGCGGTGCGCGCCGACTCCCTGCACTACCGGTCGGACCTGCTGCTTAACAGCAGCATCCTGCTGGCCCTGCTGCTGGCACGCTTTGGCTGGCCGCAACTGGATGCGCTGTTCGGCTTGGGCATCGCGTTCTATATCCTCTGGAGCGCGTTGCAGATTGCCCGCGAAAGCACGGCCATCCTGATGGACAAGGAACTGCCCGGTAATGTCGGCGAGGCCATGGCCGCACTGGTGCTGGCCATCCCCGGGGTGAAAGGCGTGCATGACCTGCGTACGCGGGTGTCGGGCAACCAGTGGTTCGTGCAGTTGCACCTGGAACTGCCGGGGCAGCTGCCGCTGCATCAGGCGCATGAGCTATGCGTCGAGGCCTCAAGGGTAATCCGCCAGCGTTATCCCCAAGCGGATGTGATGGTGCACGCGGATCCTGTGTAAACCTGCAAGGACGCTATCGCCGGCAAGCCAGCTCCCACAGGGACTGCACCGGCCTCGATGCATGCACAATGCCGGTGGGAGCTGGCTTGCCGGCGATAGCGCCTGGGCAGGCCGTACACCTCGATCAGTTGATGCTGTACCCCCGCCCACTGAAGCAGGCGCCCAGCGCGCGCCGATAGTTATCGGCCACATTGACCGGCGGCGCATACGGCGCTGTCGCCGGGTCGAACCCTGACTGGCTGACCGCCCAGCGATGGCACTGGTAGCGGTCCTGGTCCTGCTGCTCCTGGCCCTGGCCGTACATGGGGTAAGCCACCACGTCATAACCACCGCTCGCCGACGCGACCGCCACCGGCGGTGGCGCTACGGCAGGTGGGTTGACCACCACGTACTCGCGGCTGTCGGCCATGTACTGGTAATAGGTATCGGCCACCAGGAAAAACAGCGCCCCGCCCAACCACACTTCACGGGCATAGGACGGCAGGTACTCCACCCTTACTCCATAAGGCGGCGCCACGACGATGTATCGGCCACCGTGCGGACGGTACCAGTAGCCACCGGAATAAAAGTACTCCTGCCCGCGATAAGGCACTTTCCAGTAGCGATCCGCAAAGCGCTCCACAGTCTGCCCCGGACGGTACTGCGGCCCAGGCCCCCAGCCATTGCCATGGCCATCCGGGCGCCCCTGCCAGTCCCCGCCGGGCCGTTGCCCCGGGCCACCTGCCTGCCAGTGGTGGTCATCGCCGTGACGGCGCGGAATGTCCTGGTAATACCCCTGCCGTGGCGGCTGGGTCTGGCGCACCTCGTCGCGCGAGTTCAGCGAACGACCGGGCCCACCCTCCCCTTGCACCTGCTGGCCGTGTTCGCCATGCCCCTCGCCCGGCCCTTCGGCCAGGGCCCCGAGGCTGATGCTCAAACCCAGCAAACCAACACCTGCCAACTGCCAGATGCGCGACTTCATGTTGTGCCTCGCGGTATATGAAACGGCCTGCCGCCAGTCTACCGCGCCTGCATCCCCGGCGAATGAAATCGCAGCCATGAAAAAAGGGAGGCCGCAGGGCCTCCCTTCAGGAATTGTCGTCCGTGCTCGGCGCTTGTGGCGCCGGCTCACCTCACACCGTCTTCTGGAAGGTGTGTAGCCCGGGGGCCTGCAGATCCTGGTTGGATGGCTGGCCGCGACCGCCCGTCTAGAGCGCGTCGCCGTGGACTGATGTCCGGGCAGTGATTCTGTTGATAAAGATACCGGACCCACTGCGACACAGGATTGCGAAGATTGCTGAGATAAATAGCACTTGCGCAATTTTTAACCCTGGATTGATAATTCGCCGCAATCTGAACAGAAAAGGCAAATGCCATGAGCAAACTTGACCGCTACGACCTGAGCATCCTCGCCGAACTGCAGCGCGATGCGCGCATTTCCAACCAGGAACTGGCCGAACGCATCGGCCTGTCGCCTTCGCCGTGCTCACGTCGGGTCAAGCAATTGGAAGACGACGGCTACATCTCGCGTCAGGTAGCCTTGCTCGACCGCAAGAAGCTGGGCCTGAGCCTGACCGCCTACGTGCTGATCGGCATGGACCGCCATACCCCTGAACGCTTCGAAACCTTCGAGGCGGCCATTCGCAACTTGCCGCAGGTGCTCGAATGCAGCCTGGTGACCGGCATGGATGCTGACTACCAGCTGAAAGTGGTGGTGCCGGACATGGACCACTATCAGAAGCTGCTTCTGGGCAGCCTCACCCGTATCGAAGGCGTTACCAGCGTACGGTCGAGCTTCGTGCTCAACCAGGTACTGGCCAGCACCGAGCTGCCATTGACCCACCTGCGCTGATTGCCTGCGCCCGCTGGCGTATAATCGGCTGCTCAGCCTGCCCGGAGAACAACGATGGATCCCGCCGTATTCGAAGAATGGATGATGATCATCCTGGTCACCGTGTTGATCGGTTTCATGGGGTTCATCGTCTGGGACCTGGCGAAAAAGTCCAAGGCGGGCAAGTTCGGGACGCTGATACTGTTCTTCGTGTTGGGCCTTGGGGTGCTGGCCTTTATCATCAAGAGCGTGGTGGTGGGGTTCCTCGAAGGGGTGTAGAGCGCTTGAAGTGCTGGGAGCGCTTTGCGCTCCGTTCGCGACACGAGGCCGCTCCTACAAGGGATCGCACAATGCCGAGCCTGCGCCAAGCGGACCCGGCTCTAACGCTGCAGTTTCGCCGGGACTTCGCGCCAGCAGCCCTGCTCCAGCCCATCCAGCGCCCAGTCGCCAATCCGTACCCGCACCAGGCGCAAGGTGGGCAGCCCTACCGCCGCCGTCATGCGCCGCACCTGGCGATTGCGCCCCTCGCGAATCACCAGTTCCAGCCAGTGGGTCGGCACACTTTTGCGAAAGCGTACCGGCGGGTTGCGCGGCCACAGGTCTGGCTCTTCCAGGCGCCGTGCCTCGGCCGGCAAGGTCGGGCCATCGTTCAGTTCCACACCGTCGCGCAAGCGCTGCAACTGCTCGTCACTCGGCTCGCCCTCTACCTGCACCCAGTATGTCTTGGCCAGCTTGTGTTTGGGGTCGGCAATACGGGCCTGCAGGGCGCCATCGTTGGTCAGCAGCAGCAGGCCCTCACTGTCGCGGTCCAGCCGCCCGGCCGGGTACACGCCCGGGATGTCGATGAAGTCCTTGAGGGTCGCGCGCCCTTCTCCGTCGCTGAACTGGGTGAGCACGTCGAACGGTTTGTTGAACAGTATCAGGCGCGGCTCGGCCGGTGGCGCCTTGGCCTGGCGACGCGGGCCGGCGGCAGGCCGCGCCTGGGGGCGGCGCGGCTTGTTACGGGGTGGCAGTGACATGGATCCTCAGCGGAACGGCGGCTCATCGAAGCTGCGCAGTTTACGCGAGTGCAGCGAGTTGAGCTCGGTGCGCAGCAGGTCGAGGGCAGCAATGCCGATTTTCAGGTGCTGGCTTACCGCTCTGTTGTAGAACGCGTTGGCCGAGCCAGGCAGCTTGATCTCGCTGTGCAACGGCTTGTCGGAAACACACAGCAAGGTGCCGTATGGCACGCGCAAACGGTAACCCTGGGCCGCGATGGTGCCGCTTTCCATGTCCACCGCCACGGCACGCGACAGGTTGATCAGCGGCCGCTCCTGGGCCCAGCGCAGCTCCCAGTTGCGGTCGTCGTAGGTCAGCACGGTACCGGTGCGCAGGCGCTTCTTCAGCTGCTCGCCGCGTTCGCCGGTCACCTGCGCGGCGGCCTCCTGCAAGGCCAGCTGCACTTCGGCCAAGGCCGGGATCGGAATGTTCGGTGGTACTACCCGGTCGAGAATACCGTCGCGGCGCATGTAGGCGTGCGCGAGTACGTAGTCGCCAATGGTCTGCGACTGCCGCAGGCCGCCACAATGACCGATCATCAGCCAGCAGTGGGGACGCAGCACGGCCAGGTGGTCGGTGATGTTCTTGGCGTTGGACGGGCCGACACCGATGTTGACAAGGGTGACGCCATCGCCGTCGGCGGCGATCAGGTGGTAAGCGGGCATCTGGTAGCGGTGCCAGACCACGCTTGCCACCAGCGCCTGGGTTTCGCCGTGATCCATGGCTTTTTCGATCACCACGTTGCCCGGCAGCACCATGCGCACGAAGCGCGGGTCGTCACGCAGCTGTTCAAGGCCGTGGCTGATGAACTGGTCGACATAACGGTGATAGTTGGTCAGCAGGATCCATGGCTGCACATGGCGCCAGTCGCTGCCGGTGTAGTGCACCAGGCGACGCAGCGAGAAGTCGACGCGCGCGGCATCGAACAGCGCCAGCGGCAAGGTATCGGTGCTGTCCCAGTCATACAGGCCATCGGCGATATTGTCGGTGGCGGCAGACAAGTCGGTGCTTGGGAACACCCTGGCCAATTGCGCGGCGGTGATGCCGCTGCCAGCCAGCTCGTCGCCCTGGTCGACCACGTAGGGGTAAGGAATGTTCTGTTCACTGACGCCAACCTCTACCGTGACGGTGTAGTCGTGCATCAGCGGGCGCAGTTGCTCCAGCAGGTAGCCACGAAATGCCGCTGGCTGGGTGACGGTGACGCTGTAGGTGCCGGCCACCTGAACCTTGGCGTAGGCGCGCGTTGTAGCCGCGACTTCGCCGTGGCTGAAGTAGGTCAGGCGCAGCGCCGGGTAGCGGAACAGGTCACGCTCTTCGGCGTCCGGCTCGGTACGGTCCTTCAGGTAACGCTTCAGGGCCTGGCTCAGGGCCCCTGTGGCCTGTTCGTGCAGGGCCGCCAAACGGTCGACGGCCTGTTCGGGAGTATCAACGACTACAAAAGCGTGGCTCACACTGTGCTTCCTGTCTGGACATGCATGTGAAGCATCTTGCCTGCGTTTCGTGGCAAATACATCCCCGGTGGTCAGTCCCGGCCTCATCGCCGGCACGCCAGCTCCCACAGGAACTGCAGAGCATTCGACACCGGTGCACTACTTGTGGGAGCTGGCTTGCCGGCGACAGGGCCCTCACAGCCCACTCAACCTGGCCAGGTGGGTGTTGCCCTGGCCACCAGGGCCTGCACATCAACACCGCGCGGCAACGCCCCGTACACCCGCCCACCACCCGCCAGCCGGCTACCAATGAACGCATCACTGACCAACGCATTGCCCGCCTCCAGCAACAGCTTGGCCTGCAATGCCAAGGCAATATCCTCGGTCAGCTGCCGCGCCCGGTACTGCATGTCGCCCGTATCGGCAAATGCCCCCTTCAGGTTACCGATATGCGCCGCCAACCGAGCATCACCGTGCCCATCGCCCAATTCGGTGAACAAGGCATCGAGCACACCGGGCTCCTTGGACAACGCCCGCAGCACATCCAGGCACTGCACATTGCCCGAGCCCTCCCAGGTCGAGTTGACCGGCGCCTCGCGGTACAACCGGGGCAGGATGCTGTCTTCCACATAACCCGCGCCGCCCAGGCACTCGGCGGCCTCGTTGATCATGGCGGGTGCGCGTTTGCAGATCCAGTACTTGCCCACCGCCGTGACCAGCCGGGCAAAATGCGCCTGCTGCGGGTCGTCCAGTTGCTCAAGCGCCTGTCCCATGCGCAGGCTCATGGCCAGCGCAGCCTCGCTTTCCAGGGCCAGGTCGGCCAGCACGTTCTGCATCAGTGGCTGCTCGCTCAGTGCCCGCCCGCCGACCTTGCGGTGCGCGCAGTGGTGAGTGGCCTGGGTCAGGGCCTGACGCATCAACGCGCTGGAACCCACCATGCAATCGAAGCGGGTCATGGCGACCATTTCGATGATGGTCGGCACCCCACGTCCTTCTTCGCCGATCATCCACGCCAGCGCACCGCGGAACTCCACTTCGCTGGAGGCGTTGGAGCTGTTGCCCAGTTTGTTTTTCAGGCGCTGGATATAGAACTGGTTGCGGCCGTCATCGGGGCGATGGCGCGGCAGCAGAAAGCAGCTGAGGCCTTTCTCGGTCTGCGCCAGGGTCAGGAAGGCATCGCACATGGGCGCCGAGCAGAACCACTTGTGGCC